>NZ_CALJAH010000292.1 GCF_938028185.1 uncultured Cardiobacterium sp.
TCACCTCCACCTCGTCGCTCGCCGTAGCGACGCCCTCGCGCACACCGCCGCCACCTGCGACCGCGCCGCCAGCATCACCCTGCACCCGCTGAACCTCGCCGATGCCGACGCCGTTGCCCAATGGCTGCTGACCCTGCCGCCGCCCGACATCCTTATCAACAACGCCGGCAGTGGCCTGTTCAAACCCGCGCTGGAGACGACCGACGGCGAAACGGCGGCGATGCTGCGCCTCAACACCCTCGCGCCCATCCAGCTCATCCACGCGCTGGCACCGGCGATGGTGGCGCGCGGCCACGGCCACATCATCAACATCATCTCGCAGGCGGGCAAAATCGCCACGCCGAAGACTGCCGCCTACGCCGCGAGCAAACACGCCCTGCTCGGCTACAGCAACGCCCTGCGCCTGGAGCTGGCGGGCAGCGGCGTCCTTGTCACCAGCGTCAATCCCGGGCCGATGCTGACTGCCTTCTTCGACCACGCCGATCCGGATGGTGCCTACCGGCAGGCGCTGGGCCGCTTCTGGCTGACCGATGCCGACGCGCTCGCCGCGACCATCTGCGCCGCCTTCCACCGCCGCGTGCGCGATATCAACCGCCCGCGGCTGATGGAAACCGCCGCCCGCCTCTATCCGCTCGCCCCACGCCTCGGCGACTGGCTGACGCGGCGGTTTTTCAGCAAAAAATAGACCGGGCATCGCGCCCGGTTTTTCATTAATAGTGCGCCGGGTCGCCCCTATGACTACGCGCAGCATCCGGGTTATGGCGACGGTGTTGCAGTGGTGGGGCAAGCCCACTCTGCTTAATCGCCGAACTGCACCGCGACGAGGCGGGAGACGCCCGGTTCGCTCATGGTGACGCCTATCAGTTGGTCGCAGGTTTGCATGGTGCGTTTGCGGTGGGTGATGACGATGAATTGTGTCTGCCCCGCCATTTCCCGCAGGAGTGCGCTGAGGCGGCCGACGTTGGCGTCGTCCAGCGGCGCATCGACTTCGTCCAAGAGGCAGAACGGCGCGGGATTGAGGCGGAAGAGGGCGAAGACGAGCGCGAGGGCGGTCAGTGCTTTTTCGCCGCCGGAGAGGACGCTCAGGTTTTTGACTTTTTTCCCCGGCGGGCGCACGGCGATGGTGATGCCCGCCTCCAGGATGTCGCCTTCGGTCCAGGCGAGTGCGGCTTCGCCGCCCCGGAACAGGAGCGGAAAGAGGCTGGCGAAGTGGCGGTTGACGATTTCGAGGGTGTCTTGCAGGCGGCTGCGCGTTTCGTTGTCCAGTTTGGCGATGGCTTCTTCGAGCAGTTCGAGGGTATGGCGCAGGTCGCGGCATTGGTCGTCGAGGGTGCGGTATTCGGCTTCCGCGCTGTCGTAGTCGGCGATGGCGGCGAGGTTGACCGCGCCGAGCGCGTCCATCGCCTGTTTGTGTTGGCGAATTTCGGCGCTGAGCGCGGCTTCGTCCGGCGGGTTGTCTTCGTCGATGTCGAGCGGTTCGCGGTTGTCGGCGAGGAGTTCGGCGGTGATGCGCTGCAGTTGTTGCTGGATGCGGGCGAGGTTTTCCTGGTGGTGGTTGAGGCGTTCTTCGGCGAGCGCGCGCTGGTGCTGGCGTTCGCGCAGGGTTTCTTGTTCGCGGTGCAGGTGGTGCGCCTGTTCTTCGACGGCGCGCGCGGCTTCGGCGCGGCGCTGTTCGTGTTGTTGGTGGCTTTCTTCGAGGGTTTCGTGGCTGAGGTGTTTTTCTTCGAGTTCGAGCGCAAGCGCTTCGCTTTGTTCTTGGAGGGCGGCGAGGGTTTCTTCGGCGTCTGCGCGTTCGGCGGCGAGGCGCTGCGCCTGTTTGTCGCCAGCGGCGAGGTGGGCGCGGTGTTGTTCGAGCGCGCTCTCGGCGGCGCGGCGGTCGCTCTGGATTTGTTGGTAGGTGTGGTCGGCTTGTTGGTAGGCGTCGTGCGCGGCGCGGAAGGCGGTTTCCAGCGCGGTCACGGGTGGCAAGGCGGCCAGCGCGGCGGCGGCCTGTTCGGCTTCTTGTTGGGCTTGTTGTTGTTGGCGGCGGGCGGCGGCGATGTCTTCGGCGAGGGTCTCCAAGGCGCGTTGTTGTTGCGCGCGCAGTTGGGCGCGGTGCGTTTGTTGTTGGGCGGCGAGGGCGAGGCGGTGCGCGAGCTCGCGTTGTTGTTGGGCGGTCTGTTGGTGTTGGCGTTGGGCGGCGGCGTGGGCGTCGCGGGCGCGGGCGAGGGTGTCGGCGGCGGTTTCCAGCGCGGTTTCGAGGGTTTGTAGTGCGCTTTCGTTTTCTGCCAGTTCGGCTGCGAGGTCGTGGATTTGTTGTTGTCGCGCCAGCGGGTTGTCGCCGCTCGCCGCAGGCTGGATGCTGTTTTGGCTGATGAGGCTGCCGTCGAGGGTGAGGTATTGCACGCCGGGGGCGAGTTGGTCGCGGGCGATGTCGGCGTCGTGCGCGACCAGCGGTTGCAGCGCGCCGAGCCAGGGGTGGAGGTCGGCGTCGCTCTGGATGTGCGCCTGCCAGGCGGCGGGGACGCTGCCGCGTGCCAGTTGCGCGCTTTGGTGGGTGAGCGCGGTTTGCCAATGCTCTTCGCCGAGGGCGGCGTGCAGGCGTGCGCCGAGGTAGCGGCTGAGGGCGGTTTGCCACGCTGGCGCGACGTGCAAATGGTCAAGCAGTTGCGGCGCGGCGGCGAGTTCGGGCGGTTGTTCGGGCGGCGCGTTTTGGTGTTTTTGTAGGGCAGCGAGGGCGGCTTGTTGTCCGGCGGCGCGGGTTTGTGCGGCGCGGGTTTGGTTTTCGATGTGGTCGTGTTGGCCTTGCGCGGCGGCGAGGGCGGCGGCGGTTTGCGCGACGCTGTCTTCGAGAGCAAGCAGGGTTTCGGCGAGGGTGTCGTGTTGGGCTTGCAGGGTCTCTTGTTCGAGGTCGTCGCTGTCGTCGGCAGGCGCTGCGGTGGCGGCAAGGCGTTGTTCGAGGCGGTCGAGTTGGGTTTGGGCTTCGCTGAGGCGGTGCGCGGCGCTGTAGTGGCGGTTTTCGGCGTGGTGGCGGTGTTCGCGTTGGGCGTCGAGTTGGTGGCGCTGTTGGTCGGCGGTCGTGCGCGCTTGTTCGGCGGCGAGGCGGGCAACGTCCAGCGCGGGCGCGGTTTCGGCGAGTTCGGTTTGCAGACGGCTGATTTCGGCCTGGTGCTGCGCCGCCTGTTCGTGGTCTTCGTCGTGTTGTTGTTTGAGGCGGGCGAGGCGGGTTTGTTGTTCTCGCGCGTTTTGCGCGAGGTGTTGTTGTTGTTGGCGGCCTTGTTCGAGTTCGCGCCGCAGTTGGGCAAGGCGGGCGGCGCTTTGTAGTGCTTCGTTTTCGGCGGCGTGGTGCGCGGCTTTGGCAGCGGCGAGGTTTTGTTCGAGTGCGGCGAGGTGCGCTTCGTCGATGCCGCTGTGGGCAAAGAGGTCGTTCAGCGCGGCGCGGTCGCGGCTGTATTGTTCTTGCGCGGCTTCGTGCTGGCGGTGCAGTTGGTGGTACTGCCAGCTTTGCAGTTGGTGGCTCGCCGCCTGTACTTGGGCTTGCAGCGCCCGCCAGGTTTTGGCGGTCTCGGCTTCTTGCGCGAGTTTGTCGCGCTGTTTGCCGAGTTGGTGCAGGCGGTCGTCGTGGCGGGTGAGGTGCTCGCGCACGTCACTCATGCGCGCTTCGCTTTCTTTGCGCCGCGTTTTGTAGAGGGCGATGCCCGCCGCTTCTTCGATGAAGGTGCGCAGTTCTTCCGGCTTGGCTTCGATGATGCGGCTGATCATGCCCTGTTCGATGACGGCGTAGCTGCGCGCGCCAACGCCGGTGCCTTGCAGCAGTTCGACGATGTCGCGGCGGCGGACGCGCTTGCCGTTGATGCTGTATTGCGACTGGCCGTCGCTCTGTACTTTGCGGGTGATGTTGAGTTCGGCGTATTCGGCAAATGCCCCGCCCGCCTTGCCGTCGCTGTTGTCGAAGTTGAGGGTGACGCTCGCCTGTGCGCCGGCGCGGCGGTTTTTCGAGCCGGCAAAGATGACGTCGGTCATCGCCTGGCCGCGCAGTTGTTTGGCGGCGGTTTCGCCGAGTACCCAGCGCACGGCGTCAATGATGTTGGATTTGCCGCAGCCGTTCGGGCCGATGATGCCGGTCAGCGGTGCATCAACGGGGAAGGTGGTGTTGTCGGCGAAGGATTTGAATCCGGCGAGGCGGATGGCGGTGAGGTGCATTTTTGGGAATGGGGGTGGTGCGAGGGGCGCGTATTATAGCGGCGGTTGTTTTTCCCGCCCTGAGCCCCGTTTCATGCCCATCCCGCAAAGCCTCTACATCCACATCCCCTGGTGCGTGCGCAAATGTCCGTACTGCGACTTCAACTCGCACGCGCTGCGCGCCCCCGTTGACGAAGCCGCCTACGTCAGGCATCTGCTCGCCGACCTCGCCCACGACCTCGACCCGCGCCCGATTGAGACCATCTTCATCGGCGGCGGCACGCCCAGCCTGTTCAGCGCCGCGTCCATCGCCGTGCTGCTTGACGGCATCAACCGCCTGACGCCCTTGCCGGATGGCTGCGAAATCACGCTGGAAGCCAATCCTGGCACCTTTGAGCAGGCGAAATTCGCCGGTTATCGCGCCGCCGGGGTGAACCGCCTCTCCATCGGCGTGCAGAGTTTTGACGCGGCGCAGTTGCAGGCGCTGGGGCGCATTCACAACCGCGACGAGGCGTTGCGCGCCGTCGCCATCGCCGAAAAAGCGGGGTTTACCCGCATCAACCTCGATTTGATGTTCGCCCTGCCGGGGCAAGACGTCGCAGGCGCCTTGGCCGACCTCAAACAGGCGACCGCACTCGCGCCGGAGCATCTGAGCTGGTACCAGCTCACGCTGGAGCCGAACACCGCCTTTTACGCCAACCCGCCTGCCCTGCCGGACACGGACACGCAAATCGACATCTTTGAGGCGGGCAGCGCGTATTTGACTGCGCACGGCTACCGCCAGTACGAAACCTCCGCCTGGCGCGCGGGCGAGCCCTGCCGCCACAACCTCAACTACTGGCAATACGGCGACTATCTCGGCATCGGCGCGGGCGCACACGGTAAACAGACGCGCGGCGGCGTGATTACCCGCAGCAGCAAATACCGCGCGCCGGGGGCGTACCAAAAGGCGGCGGGCGCGGACGGCAACCCCTACCGCGACCAGCGCTTCACCGTGCCGCGCGACGAACAACCCTTTGAATTTATGATGAACGCGCTGCGCCTCAAGGACGGCGTACCGACGCAGTATTTAGCAGAGCGCAGCGCGCTGACGCTGGACGATGTGCGCCCGACGCTTGACCGCCTCGTCGCGCAAGGACTGCTTGAGCCCGCCATTGAGCAGCGACTGAAAACGACCGAACGCGGCTTCGCCCTGCTCAACAACGTGCTGGATGCGTTTCTTTGAGAAGCCCCGCCCACGCCATAACCGGCAAAACGCGGGGGCGATGCGGAAAGCGGGCTTTATCAGGCTGGCCATAACCTGCACAATAGCGGGGCGGTCGGGACGAAAGCCGGCCGTAGCGAGCCGTCCTGCGCATTGCGGCGGACGGTTTTTACTCGGTATCAGTCCACAGGAGTACCACCATGACCGAAAAAAATGCCCTGCGCCTCATCACCACCGCCTATCTGCTGCTGTTGGCGATGGCCATCAGCAACGCCTGCGCCCATCTGACCCAACCCGGCTTCCTGCTGCCGTCAGCGACCGTCGCCCGCGGCGCTGACATCGCCCTCAACGTGCTGTTGCTGCCGCTTGTCGCCATCGTGAGCTATTTCCTCGTGGTGAACGACCGGCGCGTCCGCCGTGGCGAAGCGAAGCGCTGCCCCGCCCGCTTTGAGGATTTGGGCATCACGCTGGTGCTGTGTTTCATTCCCTCATGGCTTGCCGGGTTTGGCGTTCATCGCCTGCTGCTCGCGCCGCTGCAACTCGCCTTTGACGCCGTCGTCATCTGCCGCTGCCTGCGCGCGCTCAGATCATCCACGTCCCGACAGGGGGAACCCGTCCGGGTTGCGCCGCCCGCGCACCCCATCAGCGCCAAAACCAACCGCCTGCTGCTCGCCTGCGGCCATGTGCTGCTGCTGGCCGCCTTCCTCACCTGTATCCCGGCGCAGCTCATCCATGCCGACATCTGGCCCGCGCAAACCGACATCCATGCGGCCAACACCGCGCACGGCGCGCTGCTGCTTCTGCTCGCGCCCTTCCTTCTCTGGCTCTACCTCGCCCGCGCCAGACTGCCGCTGCCATACGGCGAACAGGCGGGCGTGCTCGCCCTCTTTTTCGCCATCCTGCTGCTGATGCTCAGCCCGGCCACCACCACCGCGCCACAGCAAGGCTTCGCCTGGCTGTCGCTGCTGCTGACGGTTTCGCTGCCGTGCTGCCTGCTGCTTGGCGCTATTCGCCATTTCCGGCAAACACCACCCGCGGCGGCATAAACACACCGGAGGTAGGTTCTGCGCGCAGGACGTGTGGCGGCGCAGCCGACGCGCACGCGGTGAAAGACGGGGAACGCGTGCGTGTGCCCCTTCGAGCCGGATTACAGCTTGCCCGGTCGGTTTCCCGCAATCGCACCCGTGGTGGGGCAAGCCCCACCCTACAATGCCGCTGATATAGCAACACCGTCGCCCATAATCCGGACGATGCGCCGGGGATGCTGCGCGTAGGGTGTGTGCCGCAGGCACGCACGCGGTTCCCGATGCAAAATTCCCCGCGTGCGTGTCGGCTGCGCCGCCACACACCCTACGCCCAGAATTCGCCATAGGGTGCGCCTCGGCGCACCATCCGGGTGATGGCGACGGTTTTGCGGCTA
>NZ_CALJAH010000293.1 GCF_938028185.1 uncultured Cardiobacterium sp.
ACGGCGCGGGTTTCCCTAAAAAATGGCTCCGCCATTTTTTAGGGTGCCCGGTCAGCGGCGCAACACCGTATGAGGCTTTCGGTAGGCGGCTATAACTACGCTTTCCCACCCGCCTTCGCCTTCTCCCGCGCCAGCAGCTCGCGCTTGAGGATTTTGCCGACGTTGGATTTCGGCAGGCTGTCGAAAAATTCGTAGGCTTTCGGGCGTTTGTAGCCGGTGAGGTTGGCGGCGGCGTATTTTTGCAGGGCTTCTACCGTGAGTTTTTCGCCGGGGCGGACGACGATGCAGGCTTTGACCCGCTCGCCGGAGCCGTCGCACGGTACGCCGATGCAGGCGACTTCCAGCACCGCCGGGTGTTGCGCCAGTACGGCTTCCACTTCGCTCGGATAGACGTTAAATCCCGACACTAGAATCATGTCTTTTTTGCGGTCAACGATTTTCAGCGCGCCGTCCGGGCGCATTACCGCGATGTCGCCGCTTTTCAGCCAGCCGTCCTCAAGGACGCGGCGGGTTTCGTCCGGCTGCTGCCAGTAGCCTTGCATCACTTGCGGGCCGCGTATCCACATTTCGCCCGGCTCGCCCGGCGGCACCAGCGCGCCGCTGTCGTCGCGCAAGGTGACGTCGGTGCCGGGCATGGGGTAGCCGATGGTGCCGTTGTAGGCGGCGGTGTCCATGTGGTTGACGCAGACCAGCGGCGAGGCTTCGGTGAGGCCGTAGCCTTCGACGATGACGTTGCCGGTCAACGCCTGCCATTCGTCGGAGACGGTTTTCTCCAGCGGCATCCCGCCGGCGATGACGTAGCGCAGCCGCGAGAAATCAAGCTGGCGGAAGGCGGGGGTGTTGAGCAGGGTTTTGAAGAGGGTGTTCAGCCCGGTAATCATCGTCGGCGGGTGGCGGCGGAGGATGGTGACGAAGGATTTGATGTCGCGCGGGTTGGTGACGAGTACCGCGTGCACGCCGCAACTGCTGAAGCCGAGGCTGTTAATGGTGCAGCAGAAGATGTGGTAGAGCGGCAGCGCGGTGATGAGAACGTCGCCGGGGCCGATGTTGCCGCCGGTAATCCACAGTTTGATTTGTCCGGCGTTGGCCAGCAGGTTGGCGTGGCTGAGCATCGCGCCCTTGGCGACGCCGGTGGTGCCGCCGGTGTATTGCAGCATCGCCATGTCGTCCGGGCGGGCGTCGTATGGGGTGAATGGCAGGGTGCGCCCGGTTTTCAGCAGTTTTTTGAAGGGGATGACGCCGGGCAGGTAGTACTTCGGCACCAGTTTGCCGATGTGGCGCACGTAGAAATCGACGATGGGCGACCAGAACCAGCCCATTTCGTCGCCGTAGCAGGTGACGATGATGTCGTGCAGTCCCGGCACCTGTGGCCGCACTTCGGCGACGCTGCGGGTGAAGTTCTCCGCCAGCACGATACCGCGCACGCCGCTGTCGTTCAACTGATGCTCCAGCTCGCGCGTGGTGTAAAGCGGGTTGACGTTCACCGCCACCACCCCCGCCAACATACAGCCGTAGAGGCAGATGGGGAATTGCAGGATGTTCGGCATCATCAGCGCGAGGCGGTCGCCGGGCTGGTAGCCCAGTTCATGTTGCAGATAGGCAGCAAAGGCGCGGGCGCGTTCGCCGATTTCGCGGTAGCTGAGGGTGCGGCGGAAATTGCTGAAGGCGGGGCGGTCGGCGTGGCGCGCGAACATCTCTTCGAGAAACGCGCCGAGGTTTTTGTACCCGCTGCCGCTGTAGGTATGCGGCACGTTTTCCTTGTAACTGGCAAGCCAGGGGCGGGGAATGTCGTCCGGGGGTGTCATCGGGATTCCTTATGGTTGGGTTAATGGACGGCAATACTATAGCGGTTTATGCGCACGGGCGGCGCATCGCGTTGCCATCCGCCAGCGGGGCAACAAAAAACCGCCCCGGTGGACGGCTTCTGCTTTTTATTGTGGCCGCGTGATGCGGTAAACGTGCGACAAATCATAGACCTTGTACCGCCCCGGCTCGCCGCGTCCCTCGCCGGCGTAACTCAACACCAGCCCCTCGCGCCGCCCGTAATCCGTCCAATCGACAAAGACGCCGCTATGCTCAATATCGCCGTAGGAATGGTTCACATAATAGAGCCAGTCGCCCGGTGTCAGCGTCGCCGGATCGGCATAGGGGCCTGCTTTCGCGTCTCCTGAAAACACCAGTTGCCGCCGTGCTTCGGGAATACCGGCGCGGTCAAAGCCCGCATTCAGATAATCCCAACAGCCGCCGGGCAGCACCTCGCCACGGTTCACCATCTGCCGCAGGGTGAAAAGCGCCTGGCGCGCGGGCGGTTGCGCCTTTGCCTCCGCATTTTCAATCAGCGCCTGCTGCATCGACGCCTCGACCGTCAGCGGCGGACGCACCGGACTGCCGCAACCCGTAATCAGGCCAAACAGCCCGACAAAGCATACAATGTTCATCTTCATCAATTGCTCCTGTAAAAACCGATGCCAGCATACCAAAGCCAACTGGATGACAAAACCCGCCGCCTGCGCGCGCTGCTCGCGCCCTTTGCCGCGCCGGTGCCGGAAATATACCCTTCACCGCCAACGGGATACCGGATGCGCGCCGAATTCCGCGTCTGGCACGATAACGGCGACTGCCATTTCGCCATGACCGGCGCCGATGGCAACGTGCGGCGCACCGACACCTTCCCGCCCGCGCACGCGGCGATTAACCGACTGATGCCGCCGGTGATTGCCGCCATCCGCGACTGCCCGGCACTGCGCCACCGCCTCTTTCAGGCGGAATTTCAGACGACGCAGGCGGGCGAGACCATGCTCAGCCTCATCTA
>NZ_CALJAH010000294.1 GCF_938028185.1 uncultured Cardiobacterium sp.
TTTTCTATATCAACTACGGATTTGTTTGAGGCAGCATACATTTTAGGACACCACCGCTTCGGGTAGGGCGGTTGCAGATTGATGCTGGCAGGGACGTCGAGTGTGGCGAGTTTGTTGTTTGTGCTGTCGGGGTGGTATTGCCACTGGCTGATTTCGGCGGGAACGCTGATGCTGTACAGGTATTCGCGGTAAATCACGGTGCCGAGCGGGTAGAGCACGGCGACGCCCGCACCGGGCAGGATGGCGAGCCATGCCAGGCACGTTTTCCGGCTAAACAGCGGATGCTTGTAGCCGCGCGCCCACAGGTTGATATAGCCGCCGAGCAGCACGGGAAAGCCGAGTGCTACCCACATGGGAATGCCGGCAAAGAGCAGCAGGATGGCGCCAAAAAATCCGCCCGCCAGCAAGGCGAGCAGGCCGAGAATGAAAAAGAAGGCGTACCAGCCGCTGCGGTTGATGGTTGGGATCATGGGAGGGCTCCGGTTGGGGGAAAGGCGCAAGGATACGGAAGGGTGGGGCTGTCTGCACGCGGTTTGCAAGAGGGTAGGCGGCAACGGGCGATGGCAAAAGGCGTATCATGCCCGCCCCCGTTGGTTGGAGACTGTTATGAAATCGCACACCTGGCGCATTCACGCGCAACTGCTTGGCATGGCCGTTATCTGGGGCGCGGGCTGGACGTGGGGGCGCATCGTTGCCCAGGCGATGCCGCCGCTGGTCGCTGCCACCCTGCGCTTTTTTATCACCGCCGCCGGGCTGGTTTGCTGGTTGCATTATGGTGGACGCCTGCACACGCTCGCTGCGCTCAACCGCCGCCAGTGGGCGGGACTGACGCTGGCCGCCGCCTGCGGCGTCTGCGCTTTTGCCATCTTTTTCATGCTCGGCCTGCGCCATATTCACGCCGGACGCGCTGCCGTCATTTTTTCTGTCAATCCGGCGCTGACCATGCTCGGCGCGGCGTGGCTGTTCGGCGAACGGCTCAACCGTCGCATTCTCTGCGGCATGGCGCTGGCGGTCGGCGGCTCGCTCATCGTCGCCGCGCGCGGCAATCCGCTGTTGCTGTTTGCCACCATCGGCGCGGGTGAATGGCTCATTTTCGGCTGCGTCGCCTGCTGGGTCAGCTACTCGCTGCTCGGCAGGCGCGTGCTGGCAGGCATCAATGCGCTCACCGCCACCACGGCCACCGCCCTCATCGGCGGCGCGATGCTCTTTGTCATCAGCCTCGCCAGCGAAGGCACGGCGGCATGGGCAAGCCTCGCACACGTCGCGCCCCCGGTCTGGGCAACGCTGCTGGCGCTCGCCCTCGGCGCCACCCTGCTTTGCTATCTCTGGTATTTCGAGGGTATCGCCGCCCTCGGCGCGGGCAATGCTGCCGCCTACATGACGCTTATTCCGTTCTTCGCCGTGCTGATTGCCGCCGGGTGGCTGGGCGAACCGCTGACCCTGTCGCTTGTCAGCGGCGGCGCGCTCACCATCGGCGGCATGGCGCTGATGCACAGCGGGCGGGGCAAGGCATAGTCTGTTATGCCCGGCTATACATACAGGATAGCGGGGAAGGTGTATGTAAATGGCGTTGCAAACCGTGGCAGGTGCGGTGGCTGGCATTCGCGCGGGGTGCGTAATAGAATGCGCGCCTTTTCGTAATCCAATCAATTTAAGAGGAATTTATGGCCGGTCACAGTAAATGGGCAAATATCAAACACAAGAAAGCAAAGGAAGATGCCAAGCGCGGCAAGGTCTTCACCCGTCTCATCCGCGAGCTGACGATTGCCGCGCGCCACGGCGGTTCGGATGCGTCCAGCAATCCGCGTTTGCGTCTCGCCATTGCCAAGGCGCAGGCGGAGAACATGACCAAGGACACGATGGAGCGTGCCATCAAGCGCGGTGCGGGCGAACTGGAAGGCGCGCAGATGGAGGAAATCCGCTATGAGGGCTACGGGCCGGGCGGGGTCGCGGTGATGGTCGATTGTTTGACCGACAACAAGAACCGCACCGTTGGCGAGGTACGCCATGCCTTCACCAAGGCGGGCGGCAATCTCGGCACGTCCGGCTCGGTCGCGTTTCAGTTCACCGAGCGCGGCGTGTTGTTCTTTGAAAAGGTCGCTGACGAGGACGCTTTCATGGAGGTCGCGCTGGAGGCGGGCGCTGCCGATTTGGAGATTGACGAGAACGGCGCCGAGGTGCTGACCGACCCTGCCGATTATGCCGCCGTCTATGATGCGCTGGTCGCCGCCGGTTATACGCCGGACGAGAGCGAGGTGACGATGCGCGCCGACAATCTCTCGCCCGTCTCCGCCGATGATGCCGACAAGGTGATGCGCCTGATTGAGCGGCTGGAGGAGCTGGACGACGTGCAGAGCGTCTATACCAACGCCGATTTCCCGGAAGATTTCGCGGGCTAAATCATGGCGTTGTCCCGCCGTGTGCTGGCGATTGACCCTGGCTCGCGCGTCACCGGCTACGGCATTATTGATGTTAGCGGGCAGGAGGTGCGCTACGTCGATAGCGGCTGCATCCGCTTGGCCGACGAGGCGATGCCGCTGCGCCTGATGATGATTCATCAGGGCATCAGCGAGCTGATTCGCAGCTACCGCCCGCAGGAGTTCGCAATTGAGGCGATTTTCGTCCACAAAAACCCGGCGTCGGCGCTGAAACTGGGGCAGGCGCGCGGCGTCGCCATTTGCGCGGCGGTGCTGGCGCAGTTGCCCGTATCCGAATACGCGGCGAAAAGTATCAAGCAGGCGGTGGTCGGCAAGGGCGGCGCGGAGAAAACGCAGGTACAGCACATGGTGAAGATTTTGCTGAACCGCAGCGGCGTTATCCAGAGCGATGCTGCCGACGCGCTTGCCGTCGCCTTGACCCACGCGCACCATCTGCAAACGCAGCGGCGGCAACAACTGGCGGGACTGGCTACCGCCTGGGAGCAATGACGGTTATATGACGGTCTTTAGAGAAAAATCGTCACCTTCAACTCATGCTCACACCTGCAAATCGTAATTTCGAGCAAAATAAAACCCCTCTCTTTGCAGGAGAGGGGCTAATAGAGAATAATGTTAAAACGGGTATCCAAGAATCAGATTTTATAATGCCCAGGGACTTTTTCCTAGTGAAGGATGTGGCTCGCCATGGCTTTTGTAATATATTTTGTTAATCCATACCCTCAAAGCGAAAAACAGCCCTGCAAAGAAAACAAAAATAATCAATTGCATAACAGCAAATGCCATTGCTTCAGGATTTCCCATGTTTAATAAATTTGACAACATTGGGAGAAATACAAGTGCGGCAATAAGACCACAAAATAACCGGACCAAACGTAAAAAAGAAATAAACATTTTTAACTCCTATTTTCTGTAAATAAAGAAAGAACCAACATCAGGATTACTGATGGCAATGGTGCGATAAAGGCTTGGGCAAGCCCACCAACCACACCCCAGGCGAAGAACCAAATGACGCCTTTGGTGAAGCTGCTTACATCCAGCCATTGCCATAACAGCCAACCTGACAGTCCCCATGTGACAATAGTTGAAATTATGGTGACAACAACCAAAAATGCAGTAAATTTTTCTTCTTGATTTTCAATGGACAACTTAATGCTTCTTGTCTTAACAGTATGATTTGATTATTATTGTAACGTACCAATTTATATTTTCTACCAACTGCCAGTAGTAATGTTGCACCACTCGCAGTAAGTTTTAACCACTATCAGTAGGTTTTTATTATGATTGCTTTTGATGTTATTCGGGAACTGCGAGAAGAACGGCATTGGTCCCAGGAAGAAATGGCGGAACGGTTAGGAATGTCGAAAAATGGTTATGCTAAAATTGAACGTGGAGAAAGCAATCCAAACATAGAGCGTTTGCATCAGATTGCCCAAACGCTTGGTGTTGATATGATTGAACTTCTGCGTACAAACGATAAGAATGTGGTTGTGCAAACACAGAACCATAACGCCAACTATCATTACAATCATTATGCAAATAATGAATTGTTGCAAGCTGAAATTGAACGTATGAATTTGATTATTGCACATCAAAAAGAAATTATTGAGCAAAAAGACGAACAAATTCATATGCTCAAAAGCATAATAAAAAAACATGATCCATCCGCCATATAAGGTACTGGCGAGAATTTTTCAAACAAATACGGGGTTGGGATGATTGCTTACCTGCGCGGTACGGTACTGGTCAAACAGGCCGGGCAACTGATTCTTGAAACCGGCGGTGTCGGCTACGAACTCGCTGTGCCGCTGGCCGTACTGGAGCGGGTGCATGAGGGGCAGGAAGCGGCGCTGTTTGTGCATCATGCGGTGCGCGACGACGGCCATTTTCTCTATGGTTTTCTCACGCTGGAGCAGCGCGGCTGGTTCCGCGAACTCATCCGTGTCAGCGGTATCGGCCCGAAAATCGCCCTGCTCATTCTCTCCGGTTTCGACGGGGAAATGCTGGCGCAAATCGTGCGTGCGCAGGACAGCGCCGCGCTGGTGAAATTGCCCGGTGTCGGCAAAAAAACCGCCGAACGGCTGTTGGTGGAGCTGAACGACCGCGTTGGCAGGCTACCCACGGCGGGTGGGGCAGGGCAGGGCAGTATTCTGCGTCCGGCCTCGGCGCGGCTCGATGCCGAAGAAGCGCTCATTGCACTTGGCTACAAACCGGCGGAAGCGGCGCAACTGATTGAGCGTGTCGGCGATGACGACGCCGACACCGACACCCTTATCCGCCGCGCGCTGCAACTCAAATTCAAGACATGATCGAATCCGACCGCCTCATTCACGGCAACAGCCTCGGCAACGACGAACAGGCCGTTGAGCGCGCCGTGCGCCCGAAACGCCTCGCCGACTACATCGGGCAAAGCGCGCTGAAAGCGCAGATGGAAATTTTCATCAAAGCGGCACTGTCCCGCAAGGAAGCGCTCGACCACGTTTTGCTCTTTGGCCCGCCGGGGCTGGGCAAAACGACGATGGCGAATATCATCGCCGCCGAACTGGGGGTGAATCTGCGCCAGACTTCCGGCCCCATCCTCGACAAGGGCGGCGATTTGGCGGCGATGCTGACCAATCTGGAAGCGCATGACGTCCTCTTTATCGATGAAATCCACCGCCTCTCGCCCGCCGTGGAAGAAGTGCTGTACTCGGCGATGGAAGACTACCGCATCGACATCATGATTGGCGAAGGCCCGGCGGCGCGCTCCATTATCCTCCCCATCAAACCGTTCACCCTCGTCGGCGCCACCACCCGCAGCGGTCTTTTGAGTGCGCCATTGCGCGACCGCTTCGGCATCAGCCAGCATTTGCAGTTCTACAGCGAAAGCGAACTGACCGCCGTCGTCCTGCGTGCGGGCGAACTGCTTGGCGTGAAGATGGAACGCGACGGCGCGGTGGAAATCGGCAAACGTGCGCGTGGCACACCGCGCATCGCCAACCGCCTCTTGCGCCGCGTGCGCGATTATGCCGACGTGCGCGGCGGCGGCATCATTACCCGCGCCATCGCCGATGAAGCGCTGGAGCTGCTCGCCATCGACCACTGCGGCTTCGACAACCTCGACCGCCGCCTGCTCACCATCATCATCGACCATTTCGGCGGTGGCCCGGTCGGCCTCGACACCCTCGCCGCCAGCATCGGCGAAGAACGCGGCACCCTGGAAGATGTGGTCGAACCCTACCTCATCCAGCAGGGCTACCTGCAACGCACCCCACGCGGCCGCGTCGCCAGCGCCCGCGCCTATGCGCATCTCGGCCTGGAAATGCCCAAACCGTAACCTTGCCCGGACGCGCCAACGTTACACTACCGCAACCCCGCAAACCCCAACAGGAGAACCCCCTTGCACCCGACCGCAGAAACCGGCCTGTCCGTCTCCCGCCTCATCGGTGATGCCAGCATCCCGGTCAAATTCATCATGCTCATCCTCTTCATGATGTTCCTCACCACCCTGTTCATCACCGGCAAAAAATACGTCCAGTTCCTGCGCCTGCGCCAGAAAATCAAACAATTCGACAAAACCTTCTGGTCAGGCAGCGACCTCGAAATCCTCTACGCCGGCTACGAAAAACGAAACCCCGAAAGCATCGAGCGCGTCTTCACCGACGGCTTCCGCGAGTTTATGCAATTCCACGGTAACAGCCTCGACAACCCCGACGTCATCGTCCACAACTGCCGCCGCGCCATGACCGCTGCGCTCAACCGCGAAAGCTCGCGTCAGGAACGCGGCCTGAACCTGCTCGCCACCATCGGCTCATCCGCGCCCTACATCGGCCTGCTCGGCACCGTGTACGGCATCATGAACTCCTTCATCGCCATCGGCGGCGCACAAAGCGCCAGCATCTCCAGCGTCGCCCCCGGTATCGCCGAAGCCCTGATTGCCACAGCCATCGGCCTGCTCGCCGCCATCCCCTCCGTCCTCTCCTACAACTACTTCGTCACCCGCTCCGAAAGCCTCGTCGTCGAATACGACGCCTTCATCGAAGAATTCTCCAACCTCCTGCAACGCCAAATCATCATCGCGCGCGACTACCAGCGCCGCCAACAACAACAGGCACAACCGAGAAAACCCGCATGATCCGACGTCGCCGCCACAAAGCCAAAGCCGAAATGAACGTCGTGCCCTACATCGACGTCATGCTCGTGCTGCTCGTCATCTTCATGATCGCCGCGCCGCTCATCCACCAGCAATCCATCGAAATCGACCTGCCCGACAGCACCGCCGACGTCATCGAAATGCCCGAAGACGCGGGCAACGACCTCATGCCGCTCGTCCTCACCGTTGACGCGCAGGGCAACTACTACTTCAACCGGGGCGACAGCACCCGCCCGCTGCAACCCGAAGAAATCGTTGACATCGTCAACCAGGAAATGACCGCGCACCCTGACCTGCCCGTCCTTGTCCAGGGCGACGCCAACGCCAACTACAACAAAGTCATCGACGGCATCGTCTTCCTGCAACAGGCGGGTGCGCCGAAAGTCGGCCTCGTCACCGAACAACCCCCGGAAAGCGCGGCGGAGACCACGCAGTGAACGAATACCACGCGCCGAAGCGCGACCGCATCCAGGACAACCTCGGTGGCGCGGCCGGCATCGGCATCGGCCTACTCACCCTGGCGCTCATCATCCTCTTGAGCCGCGAATACCCGGTGGACATCAGCGGCGAAAAACCGCCGGGCGAAAAAAGCGAACAAATACGCCCCGCCATCAACACCCAAATCGTCGATGCCGCCACCCTGAAAAACACCATCGACCGCATCGAAAACCGCAAACAGGCGGCAGAACAAGAACGCCTCGACGCAGAGCGCAAAGCGATCGAAGCCGAGCGCCGCGCCGAAGAACAAAAACGCCGCCAGGCAGAAGCTGCTGCACGCAAGGCCGCGGCCGAAAAAGCGCGCGCAGAAGCCGCCGCCAAAGCCGCACAAGAAGCGGCAGAAAAAGCCCGTACCGAAGCCGCTGCCAAAGCCGCCGCCGAGAAAAAAGCGGCCGCCGAAAAAACCGCACAAGCCGCTGCCGCCAAAGAAGCGGCCGCCAAAGCTAAACAAGAAGCCGCCGAAAAAGCCAAAGCAGAAAAAGCCGAAGCGGCAGCCAAAGCCAAGGCAGAAGCCGCAGCAAAAGCCAAAGCCGAAAAAGCGGCCGAGAAAAAAGCCGCCGAAAAACGCGCCAAAGAAATCGCCGCCCAGGAAGTCGCCGAACAGGCAGCGGCAGCCAAAGCCGAGGCCGCCGCCAAGGCCAAAGCCGAAAAAGCGGCAAAAGCCAAAGCCGAAAAAGAAGCCAAAGCCGCCGCCGAAAAAGCCGAAAAAGCTGCGGCGGTCAAAGCGGC
This sequence comes from uncultured Cardiobacterium sp., assembly GCF_938028185.1. GTDB lineage: Bacteria > Pseudomonadota > Gammaproteobacteria > Cardiobacteriales > Cardiobacteriaceae > Cardiobacterium. The sequence goes on from NZ_CALJAH010000294.1 coordinate 7,795, forward strand.
AAAAGAAGCCGCAGCCAAAGAAGCAGCGGAAAAAGCAGCGGCAGACAAAGCCGCCAAAGCCGCTGCCGCCAAGGCCGAAAAAGCCGCAGCTGCCAAAGAAGCGGCTGCCAAAGAAGCGGCCGAAGCCGCAGCTGCTGCCAAAGCAGAAGCTGCGGCAAAAGCCAAGGCCGAAAAAGCCGCAGCCGCCAAAGCGGCAAAAGAAGCCGCCGCCAAAGAAGCAGCGGAAAAAGCGGCAGCCGAAAAAGCCGCCAAAGCAGAAGCGGCGGCAAAAGCCAAAGCCGAAAAAGAAGCCGCCGAAAAAGCGGCCAAAGAAGCCGCTGCCAAAGCTGCCTCCGAAAAAGCCCGATCCGAACGCGAAGCCGCCAAAGCCAAGGCGGAGGCGGACAAAAAAGCAGCGATGGCCGCGCTGCAAGCCGAACTCGAAGCTGACGCCAAAGGCAAAGAAAGCGCCGAAGCCGTTGCCGCCCTCAAAGACTTTGGCGTCAACACCCTTGGCGCGCGGATGAAAAAATACTGGCGCCTGCCGCCGAACATCCCGGAAAACCTCTCCGTCAAAATCTTCGTCAAACTCGACAGCAGCGGCAACGTTGTCAAAGCCAGCATCAAACAAAGCAGCGGCTACAAACTGTTTGACGACGCCGCGCTGCGCGCCGTACACGACGCCTCACCCCTGCCGATGCCCAAACACCCCGGCGCGGTAGAAGCCTTGGTCTCCGACGGCATCATCACCAAATTTGACCCATGACCCCGAAACCCCGCACCAACCGGCGTAAAAGCCTGCAACCGCGCGACAAACTGCTAAAATGCCGCGCTCCTCGCAACCCACAACCAAAAGGTGAACCCACATGAAAAATAGCCAAAAATGGAAGCTGCTCGGCCTCTGCCTCCTCCTGCCGTGGACTGCCGCGCAGGCACAAGTCGAAGTCAACGTCTCCGGCGCACAAGTGGCGGCGCGCCCCATCGCCATCCTGCCGGTACAGGGCGATCCGGGCGTCAAAATGGACTACCTCATCGCTAGTGACCTGCAAAAGACCGGGCTGTTCCAGCCGCTTGACCCCAAAACCTTCCCGGAAAATCCGGCATCACCCGCCGCCATCCAGTATCCCGCGTGGAAACAGGCCGGCGCCGACTACGTCGTCATGGGGATGATGCAGGGCGCAAACGCCGGCCAATTCGTGCTGAACGACGTCAACAGCGCCTCACAACTCGCCAACGAAAACCTGCATGATGCCGACGCACGCCAACTGGCGCACCAGGCCGCCGACTGGATACTTTACCGCCTCACCGGCAAACGCGGTGTCTTCGGCACCCAGCTTGCCTACGTCCTCGAACAGGGCGGCGCCAAAGGCGCGCGCAGCTACTCGCTGCTCGTCTCTGACGTTGATGGCGCCAACCGCCGTACCGTTTACTCCTCCAACGAACCCATCCTCTCGCCATCCTGGGCGCCGAACGGCCGCGCCATTGCCTTCGTCACCTACGCCAACCACCACGCACAAGTCGTCATCCAGGAAATCGGCGGCGGCAGCCGCGTCGTTGCCCAGGGCGACGGCATCAGCAGCGCCCCGGCCTTCTCGCCGGACGGCGGCTACCTCGCCTTCGTCCAGTCCGAAAACAACAACCCGGACATCTACCTCTTAAACCTCGCCAGCGGTGCCAAAACCCGCCTCACCGACCACGCGGCGATTGATACCGAACCCGCCTTCTCGCCAGACGGCAACTACATCTACTTCACCTCCGACCGCTCTGGTAGTCCGCAAATCTACCGCATGAGCCGCAACGGCGGCGGTGCCGAGCGCGTCGTCTCCGGCAGCGGCTACAGCGCCAACAGCGACCTCTCGCCGGACGGCAGCTCACTCGTGCTGACACGCCAAAGCGGCGGTGGCTTCCAGATTGGCACCTACGACCTTGCCAGCAAACGCTTTGACGCACTCACCAGCGGTCGCCTTGACGAAGGCGCGAGCTTCGCCCCGAACGGACAACTCATCATCTACGCCACCAAAGAAGGCGGCAGATCCGTGCTGAAAGTCATCAACAGCAAAGGCGGTGTCGCGCAAACCCTATCCGACAGCAATGGCCGCCTGCGCGACCCGGCCTGGGGCCCGGACACCCGCCCGCAGCCCTGAGCCGCCCGACCCAAAACCATAAAAACAATATGCCCCGCCCCCCGTGGCGGGGCAAAAACAAAACCGCATCCTTCCCCCTGAACAGAAAACACCCACAACCCTTTCCAATAAAACCTGAAGACAAAAAAGGAACCCAAAAACCATGAAATACAAACAAACCCTCGGACTTATCATCTTCAGCCTGCTGGCCTTTGCCTGCTCCAGCCCCTACGGCCTCGAAGAAGGCGAAAACGCCGGACAAGAAAACGGCTTCGGTGGCTACGGCGACGGCACCACCTACGGCAACAACAACAGCTTTGGCCGCGGCAGCGCCAGCACTGCCGACTACTACAACGACCCGCAATACGGCGTGAACGTCGTCGGCGGGCCACAATCGGCGGACAAAGACCGCATCATCTACTTCTCCTTTGACAGCAGCGCCATTGACAGCCGCTCCGAAGCCGTCATCCGCGAGCACGCCAAATACCTGCGCGCCCACCCGCAGACCAAAGTCGTACTCGAAGGCCACACCGACGAACGCGGCACGCGCGAATACAACATCGGCCTCGGTGAACGCCGCGCCTACTCCGTCAAAGAACGCTTCGTCGCCGAAGGCATCTCGCCACAACAAATGCGGGTGATGAGCTACGGCGAAGAACGCCCCGCCGCCTTCGGTTCCAGCGAAGAAGACTACGCCAAGAACCGCCGCGCCGTCATCGTTTACTAAGGAGCCGCCATGAAGCGCCATACCCTTGCCCTCATCACCTTCGCCCTGCTCGCCAGCGGCTGCGCCACCATTGACCCCGAACAATACGCCGCCACCCAGCGCCAGGTTAATGACCTCAGTACCCGCCTGAAAAAACTGGAAGCCGACCAGGTTGCACTGCAAACCCGCCTTGACGAAGTCGGCAAAGGCGCACGCCTGCCGAGCGGCGTCAATGCCGTCGTCACCCCGCGCCGGGGCGAAGCCGCACCCGCTGCGGCAAACAGCACTGGCGGCGGCTACGAAGAAGGCCTTGCCCAATACCGCGCCGGCGACCTGAACGGCGCCATCGGTACCTTTGAACAATACCTCAACAGCGGTGCCAGCGGCCCCGAAGCGGCGCTGGCACAATACTGGCTTGGCGACGCCTACTATATGCAGCGCAACTACGATATGGCGAGCCGCTACCTCGGCGCCTACCTCAAGGCGCAACCGAACGGCGACCGCGCCCAGGCGGCACTGAACCGCCTCGTCGAATCACTGCGCGCGATGGGACGCAACGAAGACGCTGCGACGCTTGCCAGCCAGGGCATCAGCGCCTTGCAATAAATAATGCCAGTACTACAACGTTAAACCCCGCCAAACGGTGGGGTTTTTCTATAGCCATCCACCGAAAGCCTCATACGGTGTTGCGTCGTCTGACCGGGCACCCTAAAAAATGGCGGAGCCATTTTTTAGGGAAACCCCGCGCCGTACAACCGCGTACTGCCTTCAGCGGCGTGCCTTGTCTGAAATTTTCGGTGGATGGCTATATATTTTTACGCCTTGCCGCGCAAGTACAACACCCGCCCGTCGCCGCCGACAATCAGGCGGCAGGCGGGGCTTTGGATGCCGTAGCAGCCGTTGGCTTTTTCTACGGAGAGCGGCGCGGTCGGCAGGTGGTAGCGGGCGAGCAGGGCGGTGGCGTAGGCACGGGCGGCGCGGATGGTGGACAGTTTCATCTCAGGCATCCTCACGGTTTTTCAGGGTGTACCAGTCGAAATGGCGCGTGCCGTACATGGTGGCGGCGAGCGCGGCGAACAGCAGCAGGCTGCCGATGAGCAGGGTGTAGCGCGACGTTTGCAGCAGCAGATAAAGCACGGCGTAGGCGGTGAGCAGTAGCCCGCCGAGGATGGCGGCGCGCCGCAGCCCGCCCAGCACCACGCTCAGATAGCCGGTAATCAGGCTGTTGCAGGCGAGCGCTGCAATCAGGTAGGCGGCGGTGAAACCGGTGTATTCGCCGAGCGAGAGCAGCAGCAGGTAGAAAATGCAGACCGCCGCGCCGACGAGGGTGTATTGCACCGGGTGAATACGCAGCCCGCGCAGCGTCTCAAAGAGGAAACAGCCGCCGAAGGTGATGAGCAGGAACAACACCGCGTACTTGCTGCTGCGCTCGGCAAGGCGGTAGAGGTCGAGGCGGTCGGCAAGCGTCGCGCGGGCTTTTTGCGCATCCACCTGGGTGGCGACGTTTTGCTGCGCGATGTCCGCGTAATGCTCGCGGTCGTGCACGAGACCGTCGAACAGTTGCAGCGCAATCAGCAGGATGGCGCAGATGACAGCGATGATGACGAGTTTTTGCGTGGTTTTTTCCATGGGAATGCTCCGAAGTTTGCGGGCTTTCAGTATCGCGCTGACGGAGGGCGAGTGCTTGAAGCGGCGGTGAATTGTCGGTGAATTGGGCAGGGCGATGAGGGCAATCACGGCAGACACGGCGGCAAAAAACAGCGCGGCATAAAGATCGAAAAGGTCAAAATGGGCGTGATTGAAGCAAATCACAATGCCGCACCAGGACAATGCACCCGCCAGCGCTGCCAGCAGCAGCCCGCGCAGATTGCGGCAGCATTGCAGCCGGGCGAGGAGAACACCGCAGATGGACACCGGGGCGGCGCAGACAAGGGCGGCAATAAGCGCGTACCCTACGGTTTTCCCTGCGGACGCGCCAAGGAACGCTCCTAGCAGGAAAAACAGCACAAAGACGAAGACAGCGACCAAAATGGCGCCGATGGCAAAACGGCGGATGACCGCCCCGCGCGGATACACGGGCGGCGGCGGGAGCAACGGGAAGCGGGCGGTGGTGATACGGTAGCGATACGGCGACATGGGGAACTCCTTGAAGCAGCGGGAGCGGCAGTATCGCCTGTGCCGGACACCATTGTGTGAAGGTGCGGTGAAATGTGTGGGGAATGTCTAGGGGGGGGTTGCAATTTGAAAAATCCCCCTCCCCTGCAGGGCGAAGCCCGCAGCGGGGGAGGG
>NZ_CALJAH010000295.1 GCF_938028185.1 uncultured Cardiobacterium sp.
GGGATACAAATTCCAAAAAACGTATGCCTTTGCCTGGTTTGGAAAGAGGTCTAATTTCTGCGTGGCCCTGGGCATGGGCGAACAATTCATCGCCGATATAGGTAATGACTTCCGCGTTTTCGGCGAAGAGCGGCATTTGTTCGGCGACTTTCTTTTCGTCAGCGAGGTTGGAGAAGTGATCGACGAGGTGTTTCAGTTCAAAGCGGTTCTGGATGTCTTGCAGGTTCATGGTTGTTTCCTTTGGGTTGGGATGAAATCAGTAAAGGGTGGCGACGGATTTTTCGATGAGCCAGCTATCGCCGTTTTTTCATGGTTTGCTGATGTTGAGATTGGCGCCGATATATTTTGCCGGGTCGGCGAACAGTTTACAGACGAAATCGGCGATGCTTTTGCGCGACACGGCATGGCCGCATTCGGGTTCACCTTTCGGCGTGAGCTGGTAGTCAATTTCGTCGGCGTCGGTAAACCAGTCGGGGCGGAGGATGGTGTAATCAAGGCCGGAGTTTTCGATGCAGTCAGCGAGGGCGCGGTAGGGGCGGAGGATGTCGCGCACGGGCGTGCCGTAGATGCCGATGGAGCTGATGGCGATGACGCGGCGCACGCCTGTCGCCTGCATCGCGGCGACGATGTTCGCGCCCATGCGGCCGAGGTCGCCGGCGAGGTTGATGTATAGCCATCCACCGAAAGCCTCATACTGTGTTGCGCCGCTTCGCCGTACAACCGCGTACTGTCTTCAGCGGCGCGCCTTGTCTGAAACTTTCGGTGGATGGCTATAAACGATGTCCTGCCCGCGCATTGCCGCTTGCAGCGCAGCGGGGTCAAGCGCGTCGCCCGCGATGGCGGGGTATTGCGGTGGCAAATTGCGCGGCTGGCGGGCAAAAAGGGTGAGGTGCAGCGCCGGGTTTGCGGCGGCGGTGGCGATGACGGTGCGGGCGAGCGAGCCGGTCGCACGCGGTTTGATTAGCCCGGTAGCATCGCATGGGGTTGTGAGGGAAATTCAGCAATGGGGCAGGGCGGATGTATGCAATTCTCACAAAGAGCAAACGTAGGTCGGCCATTTATGCCGACATCGGAAAATGTCGGGCACAAGTGCCCGACCTACGACCGGATTATTCATCTGAACCATGCGACCAGCGTAGGTCGGCCATTTATAGCCATCCACCGAAAGCCTCATACTGTGTTGCGTCGCCTCGCCGTACAAC
>NZ_CALJAH010000296.1 GCF_938028185.1 uncultured Cardiobacterium sp.
ATCCAGGGTGAAGGCGGCGATGTGGCGGTCGTCGCGGTTTTCCCGGTACTGGTAGTGGATTTTGCCATCGTCTTCTTCACGGCGGCGGTCGTTGTTGTCTTCTGTTTTCGCACCGTCGTCGCGGTCGTCGCGCAGTGCGCTCAGGGTGATGCCCGCGGGCAGGCGGTAGGTATAGACGAGGTCGCTACTGCTGCCGTAGCGGTCGAGCCTGGCCGGGGTGAAGGTCGCGGTGATGCGGATGTCGGTGTTGTTCGGCAGTTTCGCCGGGTCAAGCACGGTGCTGCCGTCCGCAGTCTCGTAGCGCAGTTCGATGTTCCAGCCGTGGCTGCTCGCTTCGTCCACCGCCGGGGCGTGGAAGTCCTGCGCGTCCAGCCACAGCGGTTGTTTGCCGGGGTTGGTGATGCGCACCGCGCCGTTGTAGTCGCTTTTTTCGAGTTCGGCGAGGGTGATGGTTTTGCCATTGACGGTCACGGTGGTGTCGGCGGCGAGTTTGGGCGCGACGGTGGCGAGGCGTACCAGCCAGGCGAGCTCCTGCGTGCTGAGGTAGCTGTCATGCGCCAGCGCCCGCGTCAGCGCTTCGCGTTCTTCCGCGTACTGTTTGGCGATGGTGTCGGCGGTGTGGTTCGGGTCGTTTTGTACGCTTTGCCACAGGGTTTGCAGTTGGGTAAGGCGGACGAGGTTGTGCGCGGCGAGGCTGACGCGGCTGCTGTAGGGGTAGCTGTCGCTGTTTTCTTTTTCGGTTATGCCGCCAAGGCGCTCGCTTGCCGCCTGGTATTCGCCGAGCAGCGCCAGCGCGGTGGCGATGTCGAGGCTGTCGTTGCGGTCGAGTTTGTCGCCCGCGTCGCGGTGGTAGTGCAGCAGGTTGCCGCGTACGGGTTCGCCGGCGTAGGCGAGGGTGTAGTAAGCGTAGCTGTCATCGTGGGCGCTGTCGCTGCTGTAGCTGCGGTTGGTGTTCGCGCGCAGGTTTTGTAGCAGCCGGGTCAGTTGCACCGGGTTTTGCAGCAGTTCGCGCTGTTGCAGTTGTACGAGCGCTTCGCCGACGTAGGCGGCAAGCCACAGGTTGGGTTCTCCGTTGCCCCAGATGCTGTAAGCACCGTCGTAGTGGGCGAGGTTGGCGAGGCGGTTTTCGGCTTCATGGATGCTGGCGCGGTCTGGCGTTGCCGCACCAATCAGTCCCCACAGTTTGCCGGTGGTTTGTTCGCTGCAGCCGAGCGGGTAGTCCGCCAGTTGTTTTTGGTAACGGTCGGCGTGGTAGGGGATGCCGCTGTTGAGCGCGAGGCGGGCGTCGGCAAGGTCGGTAAATTCGAGGGTTTCGCCCGCAGCCAGGCGGCGGAACTGGTTGCGTACCAGCGGCAGGGTCGGCGGGCGTACCGGGATGCGGCGCTCCAGCGTTTCGTTGTAGTCGCCGCTGATGACTGCCTTGATGTGCGCGTCGCCCGCCTGGTTGCTGCGGTAGGGGTAGCGCAGGGTGATGGCTTCGTTGGCAGCGAGGGTGTGCGCGACGGGCGGCAGGTCGCTGAGGTCGAGTTTGTCGGTTTCGAGCGCGATGTTGAGTTTTTTGGCCTGGCCGGTGGTGTTGTGCAGGCGCAGGGTGAAGACGCCGCTGTCG
>NZ_CALJAH010000297.1 GCF_938028185.1 uncultured Cardiobacterium sp.
TGCCTTTTCCGGTTTCGTATATCTGTTGCACGTCTTTGGCGGGTGTGATGATGTGTCCGCCGCCGGCAAAATCGGGCGCGGGGACGTATGCCATCAAATCGGCCGTGCTCAAATTCGGATTTTTCAGCAGGGCGATGGCGGCTTGGGTGATTTCATTGAAGGTGACGCGGCGGCAGGTTTTGCCGTGGCCAATCACCTGCTGCAAATGCCAGGCTATCGCTTCGCCCTCGCGGTCGGGGTCGGTCGCCAGCCAGATTTCATCGGCATCACGTGCCAGCGCCTTCAACTTGGCAATGGTCTTGCCGCTGCGCTCGCCAGTGACGTACTGCGGACGGTAATCCGGTGGTGCAACGCCCATCTCCCCCGGCGGCAGGTCGCGGATATGACCGTATGAGGCGGCGACCACCCAGCCACTGCCAAGATAGTGCTGGATTTTTTCGGTCTTGTTGGGGGATTCCACGATCAGTAGACGGGTCATGACAGTTTTTCCTGCCCTTCTGTATGATTGGTTCGCATCTGTCGCCACAGCCGTTTATACAGATAATACTGCCGCATGGTCAGGAGTATTTCTCCCACTGCGACCAAGAGATAAATAGCACTTAATACATAACAAATACGGCGCAACAGGGTGATATCACCGCCGACGGCTATGCCCTGTTTCGTTTGGTGGACGGCAACATTGACCTGATGTAGGCCATCATGACACTGCCAGGTAGTCAGTGGCACAGCATTGCCTATGGTTTCCTCAGACACAAACTTACAATGCTGTTGCTCTACATAGGCTTGCCACTCCCGTTCTTGTTTGCCCAAAAAGTTGTCGCCATGTACGACATACAGCATGGGACCAATCACCACTGGTACACACAGGATGATTATGATCGAGGCGCGAAGGTAGCGTTTGATATCGGGCGGTTCTTCTGATAGCGGCGAATCCATCATTAAGCGGTGGCGAATCGGCTTAAGGATGGCAGGCACTATCAACAGATTGAGGATGAGGCTTGCAATACCGGCAATTATGACTGAAACAGGCAATAAGGTATTCATCATGAATCTTCACAGGTGAATGGTTCTGTCGGCAACGGTATCGACAGCGACAGTGTCGTTTCTTCTTCAGTGCCCTGATAATCCGGCTGCATCCGCCTCTGGTGGGTTTTCAGGGCGAAAACCAGCCACTTTAGCTGTGTCAAATGCAGCTGGAGATCAAGCAGTTCTTCTTCTTTCCGCTGCTCAATGCGCAGGTATGCAGCGGTCCGTTTGTTAAAATCATCGGAGAGATCGGATAAATCCCCTGGCTCGTCAGCCAGTAAATCGGGCAGGGAAGCCTCGATGGCGTTTTTGAGAAGTTCCTTCCGTTCCTTTAGCGCCCTTGTGGTGCCTTGCAGCTGCAAGCGTTCTTCCCGGCAAATTGCCAGGGTCTGTTTTTCATAGCTTATATTGGCCGCTACCTCACGTAGGCTCTCTCCGGCAAGGGCCAGTAATCTTTCTTGCGCTTCCGCTGATAGCGCATCAATACGCGCCGCAGTCAGAATAAGGACTTCTTCGGGCCGGAACGTCGGATCGACGGTAGAGAGCAGATTGTGCAGATATTCGCCGGCCATCGGCATGCGGTAAATTTTGGGAGATTCCGGTTTGGTCATATTATTTCCTTAATGACTGAATGATGCTGAGGTGTTGCAAAAATAATGCATTTACGAGTGTTCCTCTCGACGATGAGGAGGCGGGTCATGATTTATCCCAGGGTAGGGTTAGCACAGACGCTGGCGCACCCTGCCGCTACCACGCACATCTATGCGCTTGTGACGCGGCTCACCCACATGGATGATCGTGCCGGAGCCGGTAATGCTCCCCTCCAGCGTCTCGCTGACATTGACTTCAATCCGCCCCGAGCCTGTAACATTGACTGTCGCCGATTCAGCACGGCAGGCGGAGAGATCCATCTCGCCACTGCCAGTTACCTCAAGTTGTAGCGCATTTGCAGACCCGCCGATTTCAACAAAACTACTCCCGGTGAGCTCCAGTTCGACCATCCGTGCATCGGCGGCATCATGGCAGACAAAAGACGCTTCGCCACTGAGTTCACACTGTATGGACTGTCCGGTAAAACCGCTGCCTTCTACTTCAATGGCAACCCTACCACTGGCATTGACGCGCGGCAGGCGCGGACCATGCAGGACAAAATCGAATGGCGGCATTTCGGCTGTCTGTACACCGCTGTTACCGGTCATGACCGTGCCATCCCCCGTCCTGATGACCGTGTTG
>NZ_CALJAH010000298.1 GCF_938028185.1 uncultured Cardiobacterium sp.
TACGCCTGGCATATTGCCAAACTCGGTGAAATCTTCGCTGACCCGGCGTTTTTGCAACTGACCCGTCCCACCGAAGACGAGCTGCCGCAGGCGCAGATTGCGCAATTCTTCGAAAACGCCGATACCATGCTGCTCAACGCCAATCTCGGCAAATACGAGCGCGCCTTTACCCGCTTTGTCTGCAACCTGTTCTGCTTCAAAATCCAGGTGTTTGACAAGATGCGCCCCACCCGCCTGTGGAATGCGCTGGACGAGCCGTTTACCGCCTTCGCCGCACGGGTGCGACAACCGGCTTTTCAGATCTCGGAAGTGCCGTATCCACCGAGCGAGGTCATTATCAGCTGGCTGGAGTTGCGCGGATGATGGGCAGCGGCCTGCTGCGCAAACTGTTCCAGGGCAGCGCGTCCGCCCCGGCGGCGGCTGCGGATGCGGCCAGCGTCTTTCCGGTGCTGGCTGCCGAAGCGCTCTACACCCGCCTCAGCCTGCACAACCGCCTGCGTGGCATCCGGCGCAAGGTCGCCATCGACCCGCAGCGCTTCGAGGCGATGTACGGCAAGCCCATCGCCAAATACTGCGAAACGGTGCAACTGTTACCCGCTTCGCAGGCGCACCACCACGCCTATCCCGGCGGCCTCATCGTCCACACCCTGAGCGTGATCGAATACGCCATCAACGAGCGGCAAAAATACACGCTGCCGCTGGCTTCCGAGCCGGAGGTGATAGAGGCGCAGAAAAACCTCTGGACCTACGCCGTCTTTGTCGCCGCGCTCCTGCACGACATCGGCAAGGCGCTGACAATGGCCTGGTACATCGATGCGGCGCAGGACAAAATCAGGAACCCCGCCGCCGGCACCCTGCTGCAACAGGGCTGCAAACACTACACCCTCAAATTCCGCCCGACCGCGCATTACCAACTGCACGAACGCCTCGGCCTGCTCTTCCTGCCGCAGCTGCTGGACAGCATCAGCCTCGATTACCTGACGCGCGACCTGGACATCTTCAGCGAAGTACTCGGCTACGTCAGCGCCGACCGCGCCTCCTGGGGCAGCATCGGCGCCATTGTCAGCACGGCCGACCAGATGTCGGTCGCCGCCGACCTGCGCATTGCCACACAAACCGGACGGCCGCGCCAGTTCGCCGGTGCCGACATCGAAAACTTCGGCGAGCGCCTGCTGAAAGCATTCCGCCTGCTGATCGAAGAACGCAAACTGGCGGCAAACCGCCCCGGTGCCGTGCTCTACCTCTCCGACGACCAGCGCTACGTCTATGCGGTCGCCAAAACCATCGCGGAAAAACTGCGCGAAAAAATGCAGTCGCTGGGCGCGACCGACGTCCCCGCCGACAACACCCGCATCTTCGACGAACTGCAACAGCACGGGCTGATTGAAGCGACGGCAAACGGACAAGCCGTTTTCACCATCCATGTCTCCATCCCGCACGCCAACTTCGAGCAGGACTTCACCACCCTGAAAATCGACAGCCGCAAACTGTTCACGGTGGCAAGCCTGCCCGCGAAAATGAGCGGCAGCGTCAGCGAAGGCGGCAAAGCTGCAACAGCCAGCGCCCCGGACAATCCCCCTGCAACCGCAGCAGCGGCAGCACAACCCCTGCAACAGCCCGTGCCCACGCCTGCCCTGCAACAGGAAGCGACAGCGCCCGTACTGCCGCAGGGTACGCAGGAAGCAGCCGTACTGGCACAGGAAGCGGTAGCGCCGATCGTGGAAATCCTGCAACAGGACGTCACAGGAGGCCATGCACTGGCGCAGGATGGCCTGCCGCCGGAGCTGCAACTGGCGGCAGCAATAGATGCGCTGCCGGATGACCCGTTCGCTGACCCGCCGGGGGTCGCGTTACCTGTGCCAGCCGTGGCGGATGAAATGACGCCCCCGCCCGTCCTTCCTGTGGCAGATGCGGCCATGCCTGTACCCGCAGACACGCCCGCCCACAAACCGCCGCCGGACAGCGACCCGCAAAGCATCGTGGACGGCTTCTTCGCCTGGCTCTGGCAAAAAATCGCCGCCAAAAACATTATCGTCAACCGCAGCGGCCAACCGGCCTTTGTCCTGGAATACGAAAACCGCAAATGCCTCGCCGTGGTCTCGCCCAAAACCTTCGCCGATTACGCCCGCGATGCCGGCCTGTTTGCCAAAGAAGGGACGATGAGCTTTGACGACATGCGCAAGGCCGCGCAAATCGTGCAATCAGCCATTCACAAACGGCGCAGCAACATTCCCGCAGGCAGCAAACAAATCCATTACTGCCGACCGGTGACCGCACAAGGTGCCAATGCCAAACTCTCCCTGTACTTCTTCGAGGCGGAAAAAATACAGCATCCGCCCGAATTGCAAACATTTCTTGACAAATGCGAGGTGAGCACGATACTAATATAGAAACGTCATAAAAATGTGCCAAAAAATATGACGTTTGGGGGCGATCCTGCTCCACCCGGTCATGGAGACGGGTTTCACGGGTTCTCTGACAATCTGGCTGCTTTTACCGAAAATGCTCTTTATGGAAGAAGCGGATAAAAATTATTGATAAACACCT
>NZ_CALJAH010000299.1 GCF_938028185.1 uncultured Cardiobacterium sp.
CATAGGGTGCGCCTCGGCGCACCATCCAGGTAATAGCGACAATTTCGCGGCTACAGCGGCGTGCCTTGTCTGAAACTTTCGGTGGATGGCTATAAAAAACGGCCTCTTGCGAGGCCGTTTTGTTTTTTGCGGGCGGTTACGGATTGTTGTTGCCGTACACGTTGTTGCTGTCGTCTCCCTGGAAGGTGTTGCCGCCACTGCCGCCGGTTTTGGCCGCGCCGAAGACGCCGCCCCAGTCGCCATATTCGTAGGCGGAGCCGTATTTGTCGTCGGGCTTGACCGAGTTGAAGGCGCCACGGAAGGCGGCTTCGTCGTTGCCGGGGATGTAGGCGCGGTCTGCCGTGCCGACGATGGTGTTGCCGATGACATCGCCCTGGAAGTGGACGAGTTTGTCTTTGAGCACGGTCGGTTTGTCCAGGCTTTGCAACCAGGCGTTATAGACGTCGCCGGTGACTTTTTTCTGGCCGACGTTAAAGGTGGCATCGACGAAGTTGCCCAGCCCCATTTTGGCCTGGTCAAAGCTGAAAGCGTTGGGCAGTGAATGACCGCCGCCGACGTTGTTGGCATCGCCGGTGATGCCGTGGAAGCGGTTGTTGATGCCGTACATCAGCGCGTGGCCGCTGTACTGGAAGACGGCATCGCTCGGCAGCGCCGCCATCTGTTCGATGCTGGTCGCGTTCACCCCGCGGAAGAAGTAGTGATCGACGCCGTTCGGGTCGTTTTTGTAGGTGAGCGGCGCGCGGAGGAAGCCGTTATCCAGCAGGTTTTCGCCGTCGGCGAGGTCCAGTTTGGTAGTCACCCGCCCGTACTGCACGTATTTGAGGGTCGTGGGGACAGCGCCGATGCTGTATTCGTTCGGCGGGCTTTCCAGATCCGACACAAATTCATGATATATAGCTTTTGCCGCCGACTTCCCGCTGCTGTTTGGAGGTAGCCGCAACAGGCAGGCGGTTTTTGACCTGGGCGACGAAGGAACGCGCGCCGCTGTAGCTGTTCAGGCTGACCGGCTGGATTTGGCCTTTTTCCTGGTCGGCCCAGGCGAGGTGGTAATGGCCGAAGATGCGCGTCTTGGTGTTGTGGTGATCGACCCATTTGCCGTTTTCCCATTTCAGCTCTTCGCCGAGGGTGGCGCGACCGGGATTGTTGCTGTTGCGGTACGGGTCGCTGTCGCCGACGCGAATGAGGCCGTTGGTGATGTCGCCGGTCGGCTGGATTTCGAGGTCGCGGTCGCGCACTTTCGGGCCGCCCTGGTTGTTGCCGTCTTCGCCCCAAACAAGGTCTTCTTTGCCTTCGCCATCGACGTTGTTATCGACGCGGCGGGCGCGCGGGTCCCAGCCTTCCAGCGTCGCCCAGTTTTCAAAGGCACTGTCCTGGGTACTCCACCAGATGAGGTTGGCGCCGAATTTTTTCTCGTATTCGGGTTTGTAGCCGGGGGTGCCGGGTTTCCAGATGCGTTCATCGCTATAGCGGATGGGGTAGCCGTCGTAGGGGGAACCGCTCTGCAATTCTTCGCGCCAGCCGTCGTAATGCGGGCCGCGAAATTCGCCTTGTTTGCCGTTCCCCTGGTTGGCGGCATCTTTCCACTCAACAGTCAGTTTCCAGTTGCGGGTTTGTCCGGTACCTGTTGCGGCGCAATTGTTGCCGCAGTCGCCCGTCTTGTTATACGCATTGACGGGACTGGCAGCCCGCCAGTCATAGATGGCATTGCCACTGGCGTCTTTTCGTCCGGTATCGTAACTTTCCTGATAATTCCAGGTTTGCACCAGCGTCCATTTCCAGTCATTCGGCACCGGATTTTTCAGCGGGCGAACGGATTTGTGCTGGCGAATAGCGGTGAAGTCATCGCGATCCAGATAGATATGTTCGTGGGTGTAGTTCGGATTGGCGTTGAGCGCACCGCCAAATCTGCCCGAAGTTTCTTTGCGATAAGGTTCGTTGGGATAACGCGGCTGTCCCGGGACATAGTTGGGATAATACGGCGTTTCTGCCATATATTGCGGATAGGCGCCATTGGGCCAGGTGCCGCTATATTGGCGTACTCTCCAGTCCACCGCATAATCATCGGCAGAATTGTTTTTCCATTTGTGCGCATAGCTGGCATCATTATTGGGATCCCGCGTATTACCGTCGGCAGTTCCCATATTGCCATTGCGCGTAATGCTGTTATCAAATTTTTGTCCCCACGGAATCGGCCACGGCCCGACGCCAATGTTAGGTGCATGGCGGGTAATATCACGCCCTTCCTGGGTGTAATACGTGGAATCGACTTTCAGATTGGCTTCCATTTCTGCCAGCGGATATTTTGGCTGGTCTGGTTTAAGAAATTCGGTTCCTTCTTTTTTATCCATCAATGCGCGATGAGCTGCCGGATCATTGCCAACATTGGTATTGGGATAATCCACATACGGCTGTTTGTATTCATAGCGCAGGGTATAGACGTGATCGACCCGTTCGCGGGTAAATTCGCCTTTTTTGTCGAGGTTGTTTTCGATATGGGTGTCAATGTCGTGTGTCACCGGATCGAGGCGATTGTCCGCCTTGCTGAAATCCGCCGAGCCGAATTGTTTGAATGAACCGGCGAGAATATCGACGTTTTCAAAGTTCGAGACTTGCAGGCTTGGCGTCGTTTGCGGTTTGCCGTCGCGGGCGAGCGGCTCGGCTTCCAGTCCGCCGGTGAATTGCGCGCGTACGCCCCGGTCTTCCTCGCGCTCCAGGTCGCGACGGGCAAGGACGATATTGGTCAGTGGGCGACCATGATCACCACGGAGAGGTTCGTCAATTCCATATGGTGAGTTCCTGGTTTGAAAACGCCGCGGATTTACGGTGCGGCGCATTATAAATGTGAACTTACCGGCGGAAAAAAAAGTTTTTTACCGGGTTGGCAAGAATTTTGCTAAGCGGCGCCGCCCGGGTAGGGAAGCGTGGCATCTGCCGCCGCGAATCCCGTACAATGCGCCGCGAAAATTCATATGGAGAACACAGACATGACCCGAAAAACCGCCCCCGTCGCCATCATCGGCGCGATGGAGCAGGAAGTCGCCCTGTTGCACAGTCGCATCAGCCAGGCGCATCAGGAAAAAGTCGCGCATATCGCCATCACCCGCGGCCTGCTTGCGGGCAAACCGGTGCTGCTCGCGCAGAGCGGCATCGGCAAGGTGAACGCCGCCATCACCACCACCGTGCTGCTGGAGAAATTCGGCGCCGGCTGCGTCATCAACACTGGCAGCGCCGGCGGCCTGCAAGGCGGGATGAAGCAGGGCGATGTCGTCGTCGGCATTCAGACCGCGCACCACGACGCCGACGCCACCGCTTTCGGCTACGCCATCGGCCAGTTGCCGCAGATGCCCGCCCGCTACGAAGCCGACGCCGGGCTGATTGAGCACGCCGCCCGCGCCGCTATCGCTTTTGACGGCGCCGCCATCCACCGCGGGCTGATTGTCAGCGGCGACCAGTTCATCAATCACCCCGACAAAATCGCGCGCATCCGCGCGCATTTCCCCGATGCGCTCGCGGTGGAAATGGAAGCCGCCGCCATCGCCCAGACTTGTTACCAGTTCGCCCGTCCCTGCGTCATCATCCGCGCATTGTCCGACTTGGCCGACGGCGAGGCGGAATACAGCTTCGAGACTTTCCTGCAAATGGCGGCGACGCACTCCGCCGAGATGGTCGAAAACCTCGTCAAGGCTTTATAAAAAGGAACCCGCCATGAAACTGCACACCCCCATCAGCCTCCTCATCCCGCTCCTGTTCACCGCCTGCGGCGGTGGCGGCGACAACACCCCCGCCGACCCCAAACCCTCGCCGCCGGTCGCCACGCCGGACAACAAACCACAGGCGGTGCTGGAAGACGTCAGCCTCGGCGACATCATGCTGCCGCCGCGCAGCGTCGCCCGCCCGGACGCCGCCACCCAGGCGAAAGTGAACGAAGCCTTCGCCGCCACCAACCAGTTGCGCGCGGAAAAAGGCCTCGCGCCCCTGACTTACAACGAAAGCCTAGCCGCCTACGCCACCATCCGCGCCAAAGAGCTCGCCACCCAGGGGCAACAGATTGAGCACAAACGCGCCAACGGCACCAACCCGCTCGACGACGCCAATTTCAGCGGGCGCGGCGCGCTTGCCGAAAACATCGGCGCCGACAAAAACGGCAGTGCTGCCAGCATCATTCAGGCTTGGCGCAACAGCCCGCACCACTACGACACCATCATCAGCAAAGACTTCCAGAACATCGGCATCGGCTACTACTACGACCCGAACAGCGTCTGGAAATACTACTGGACGCAAACCTTCAGCGGCGGCAGCACCAACAGCATTTACCGCTTCATCACCCCGATTGACCCCGCCGCCGCCCGCGACGCCGTGCGCAACGCGGTGCAATACGACAGCGCCGCTCGCCTCACGATTAACGCGCCGCTGGACCGCCTCGGCGGCGGCGACACCCACCTCGTCAGCCTCGGTCGCGAACACCGCATCAACCTGCTGCCGCCGCGCAACCACGGCTGGTCTTACCAGACCTTTGGCGCCATCAGCGACAACAGCGGCGTGCCGGAAGCCTATCTCAACGTGGGCAAACCGTTCGTGCCGGGCGACGGCGCCGAGCTGCACGCCAATTACCGCGGCACGGCCATCGGCGACCTCGGCCAGCACGACCGCGTTAATGCCGACGTCAGCGCCCGCCTCGATTACGGCCAAAGCAGCAAAACGCTCAGTCTCAATATTCACAACGCCACGCGCAGCAGCCTGAACGCCAACAACGCGACGCGCGACGCCCGCCTCGATTTCAGCGACACCCTCAACTGGAACGGCAATACCGGGCGCTTTGAAAGCGAAACGGGCAACGCCCGCCTCTACGGCGGCGGTGAAGAGCTGGGCGGCCAGTTCAGCCGCGCCGTTGGCAATGAAGCCTACCGCGGCGCTTACGGGGCGAAGAAAGTGCAGTAAGCCACGCCAACGCAAAACGCCGACGACCGTCGGCGTTTTTTGTGAGTGATTTTTTGATGTCGGCCTATGTTAGAACCTGTTTGGAGTCTGCGGGTACAAGCGGAATTTCCCCTCCCCCGCAGGGCGAAGCCCGCAGCGGGGGAGGGACAGGGTGGGGGTGGGCGATATTGCTCATGAACTGAAATTACTGTTTTTCAATGGATTTTCTACCCCCACCCCGACCCTCTCTCTTGCTTCGCAAGCAATGCTTGTCGCTGCGCGAGCTGTCCCAGTCCC
>NZ_CALJAH010000300.1 GCF_938028185.1 uncultured Cardiobacterium sp.
GAAAAAGGCGAATGCTTTTTTCAAGGGAACCCGGGGTGGGGGTAGCGATATTTATGCCGCATCAATGGTTAATTAAGTCATTCGCTATTCTTTCTCAAAAATGGAATGCCATTTTTATTTCCAAATATTGGTTTAAAACCACAAGCGGAGGGTTATAGAAACAGATGGTTTTGCATCAAATTGTTTTACCCCCACCCCAGCCCTCCCCCGCTGCGGACGCTGGCGCGTCCTGCGGGGGAGGGAGCGAATCGGCGCTTGCGATAGATTCCGTGCGGTCATGCGGCAATTATTCCTTCGCGATTTCGTAGGTTGGGTTAGGCATTGAAATCCCCCACCCCCGCAGGGCAAAGCCCGCAGCGGGGGAGGGATGGGGAGGGGGTAAGCCATATCGCTCACCAATCACCACTTCATTTTTTACACTTATCGCTCGCGCCCATCCCCAGCCCTCCCCCGTAGGAGGAACCCAAACACAAAACCCAAGGAACCCGCATGAAAAAAAACCTCACCCTCCTCGCGCTTGCCCTGCTACTCACCGCCTGCGGCGACGACACACCCAAAGCCCCCGCCGAACCCGTCGCCGCCATCCCGGCAGATGCGCGCGACTACTTCAACCAGATGGGCGTGACCGACACCGGCGGCAGCAAAGGCCAGGTACAACGCAGCGACAGCGGCGAAGTCATCTGGTTTGACAGCGTGCGCACCACCCTCACCTACCTGCGCCTGCCGGAAACCGCCAACCAGCCGCTTGCCGCCTGGGTCAGCACCCACGACAGCCCGGCGCACTGGCTTGCCGTCAAAGACGCCTGGCTGGTACAAACCCCGCAAGCGCCGCAGCTCATTGGCAAAGACGACTACATCCCCTTCGCCGACCAGGCGAGCGCAGAAAAATTCGCGGGCGAACACCAGGGCAAAGTGCTGCGCGCGGGCGACATCAGCGAGCAGGATTTACAACTATGAACCGCATGATCACGCTCAAACCTTACCATCCCGAACACTACCCCGCCCTCACAGCGTATCGGCTTGACGCCAGCCAACAGGCATTTACCGCCATGCCCGGCGAATGGCTGGACGGCAGCCGCACGCTTGACCGCGACAAACTGGCAATCACCATCTTTGCTGGCACGGAAATCGTCGGTTTTTTCATCCTCGACAGCGGCGCCGACCTGCGCGATTACAGCGACAATCCGCACGCCCTGCTGCTACGTTCCATGTCGATTGACCCGGCACAACAAGGCAAAGGCTACGCCCGCGCCGCACTGGACGCTGACCGTCTCTATCCGCTGCTGCGTGCGCATTTTCCGGGCTGCAACGAAATCGTCCTCGGCGTCCATCACGCCAACCATGCGGCCATTGCCCTCTACCAACGCTGCGGCTTCAGCGACAGCGGCCGTACCTATATGGGCATCAAAGGGTTGCAATACATCTACACCCGCCCAGTTACCAATATACATACAGGGTAGTCGCTACCCTGTATGTATAAATGCCAAACCACCGCCCGCCATGAAATATCTGCTTCCCTTCTTAATCCTCTGCCCGGCGCTTGCCCTCGCCCACCCGCACCAATGGATAGACCTGCGCATCACCCCGCAGACCGACGCCAGCGGTGCGCTCATCGCCCTGCGCGAAAGCTGGGAATTTGACCCCTACAGTTCCGAAATCCTGCTAGAGCGCAACCAGGACGCCGCCCTGGCGCAGTTCAAAAAAGACATCGACCAGTTCTTTGCCGAACAGCACGGCTTCACCTACAGCCAGAAACTCGCCTTCGCCGCGCCGCGCGACACCGCCATTGACACCAGCGGCGGCATCCTGCGCTACCACTACACCCTGCCGCTCAAAACCCCGACGCGCGGCAAAATGACGTTCAAAATCTACGAGAACAGCTACTACATGGACGTCAGCTACGCCCTCGACCAACCCAAACAATGGGATAACGGCTGCCGCCTCACCGTGCGCGAGGCGAACCCCACCGCCGAAGAAGAAGAGCTGGCCGCCAGCTTCGACCAGAACGCGCAGGCGCCGACCGGCCTCGGAGCCGTCTTCGCGCAAACCTCGGAGCTGCAATGCGGCGCATGAAATACCGCATCGCCCAACAGCCGCCGCCCGCAAGCGGCGCGCACAACGCTTCCCCCTTCCCCCTGTGGGAGTGGGATTCGCCCGCATACCCCGCTGCCGAACCGGCCGCCATCAAAACACGACCCCACCGCCCGATTATCCGCCGCTACCTGCCCACCCTCATCCTCATTGCCCTGCTCGTCCTCGCCATTCTCTACGGACAACCGCTGCGTCTCGCCGCGCAACGTCTGCAAAACGGCTGGCAACGCGACCTCGCCGCGCAACTGCAAACCCTGCGCCAGCACGGCGACAGCGCCGCGACCTGGCTCGCCCTCTGCGGCCTCGGCTTCCTCTATGGCATCCTCCACGCCGCCGGCCCCGGCCACGGCAAAGCCATCATCGCCACCTTCACCCTGAGCCAGCCCGCCGCCCGTCGGCAAACCCTCGCCATCGCCATTGGCGGCGCGCTGCTGCAAGGTGTGAGCGCCATCCTCTGGGTGGCGCTGGCAATGGGACTGCTGCACCTGCTCATCGCTGACACCGTCAATCATGCCCTGTGGCTGAACCGCCTCAACGCCCTGCTCGTCGCCGCCATCGGCGCCTACATCCTCTGGCGCCACCGCCCGCACCGCCACCACGCCCATTGCGCCTGCCACCCGCACGGCGCGCGCCCGCTGACACCGTGGGCGGCGATTATCGCCATCGGCATCCGCCCGTGCAGCGGCGCGGTCATGAGCCTTGCCGTCGCCTGGAGCTGGGGCATCGCCGCCGCCGGCATCGCCATGACCCTGACAATGGCTTGCGGCACCGCGCTGACCATTACCGCCATCGCCCTGCTCTGTCATCACGGCAAACAGCACCTCGCCCGCCGCCTGCTGCGCGACGAAACCCGCTTCGCCCGGCTGACGCAAACGCTGGCGCTCGCCGGTGGCATCATCCTCATCACCCTCGCCGCGCTGCTTTGGCAAACAGACAACAGCGCCCTGCCCTCCCCCGCCAACCCTGTCGGACTACCCCGCTAACCATAAGGAAAACCAACCATGACCCACCGCATCCACAACTTCTGCGCCGGCCCCTGCACCCTGCCGCTCGCCGTACTCGAAGAAGCGCGCGCCGAACTGACCGACTTTCAGGGCAGCGGCATGTCGGTGCTGGAAATCAGCCACCGCAGCGCCCGCTTTGAAGCCCTGCACGAAGAAACCCTCACCCTCGCGCAACGCCTCATCGGCGCGCCGGACGACTTCCAGCCGCTGCTCCTGCCCGGCGGCGCACACCAACAATTCGACATGATCCCGCTCAACCTGCTCGCTGACGGCGGCAGCGCCGCCTACATCAACAGCGGCGTCTGGGCGGACAAAGCCTTGCACGAAGCTGAGCGCGTCGGTGACGCGCGCGAAATCTGGAGCGGGCGCGACGGCGGCTACACCACCCTGCCGGACACGCTCCCCGCCCTGCCCGCCGACTGCCGCTACCTGTATCTCACCAGCAACGAAACCGTGAACGGCATCCAGTTCCGCCACTACCCGGCAAGTCCCGCGCCGCTGGTGATTGACGCCTCCTCCGACTACTACACCCGCAGCGACATCCCGTGGGCGCGCAGCGCCATCGTCTATGGCGGCGTGCAGAAAAACCTCGCCCCGGCAGGCATCGCCCTCGTCTTCGTCCGCCGCGACCTGCTCGAAGACCACCCGCGCGTGCCGCGCTTCCTCACCTACGCCGCGCACGCCGCCGCCAACAGCCTCTACAACACCCCGCCCACCTGGCAAATCTATATGCTGCACAAAGTGATGCAGTGGATTGAGCGCGAAGGCGGCATTGCCCACTTCGACCGCGCCAGCCAGGAAAAATCGGCGCTGCTCTATGACTACCTCGACCAAAGCGACTACTACACGAACAGCATCGCGCCGCAATACCGCTCGCGCACCAACGTCGTCTTCCGCACCCGTAGCGACGCGCTCGACACCCGCTTCTGGCAGGAAGCCGAAAAAAATGGCCTCTCTGGTCTCAAAGGCCACAAAATCGTCGGCGGCCTGCGCGCCAGCCTCTACAACGCGCTTGACATCCGCGCCGTGCGCGCGCTGATTGACTACATGGACGCCTTTGCGGCGGCAAACCGCTGAATAATAGCGCCCTTCCCCTATGGTGTATTGACAATTGAATCCCCCTCCCCTGCAGGGCGAAGCCCGCAGCGGGGGAGGGGTGGGGAGGGGGTGAGCGATATGCTTGATGAGCCGAAATTCCAATTTTTCACATTTGCCGCCCTCACCCCAACCCCTCTCTCGCTTCGCGAGCTGTCCCAGTCCCATAGGGAGAAGGCTCGTTCGCCGAATTGTCAACACGCTCTAAACCGAGAGACAAAATGACCACCCTGCACATCACCCCCTGCGAACCCGCCGACTGCGACGCCATCGATCGCCTGACCGCCCGCGCCTACGCACCGGGCGGTTTTGCCGCAGACGACCCCTACTTCATTGAAATCCTGAACGTCGCCCAACGCGCGCAACAGGCGCTGGTACTCGTCGCGCGACAAAACGGCGTGCCGGTCGGCACCCTCACCTGCGCCCTGCCCGGCAGCATCTGGCAAGAAATCGCCCGTGCCGATGAAGCCGAACTGCGCATCCTCGCCGTTACGCCGGAACAGCAGCGACAGGGCATCGGCAGCGCCCTCATCCGTGCCAGCGCCGAATACGCCCGCCATGCCGGATGCACCGCCCTCGTCCTCTCCAGCGCCGCCTGGATGACCGCCGCGCACCGCCTCTACCAACGCCTCGGCTTCCGCCACACCCCGGAACGCGACTGGCAACCGCGCGCCGACGTTTACCTCGCCACCTACCGCCTGGAACTGAACCCATGATGAACCCCTACCACTACCTCCGCCCCCTCCTTTTCCGCCTCGACCCCGAACGCGCCCACAACCGCACCCTTGCCCTGTTGGCGCGGATGCCTTCTTTCATGCCGCGCTACCACGGCGGCAAGCCTGTTGAACTGATGGGCTTGACCTTCCCCAACCGCCTCGGCCTCGCCGCCGGACTGGACAAAAACGGTATCGCCGTCAGCGCCTTTGACCGCGCCGGATTCGGCTTCATTGAAGTCGGCACCGTCACCCCGCGGCCACAGCCGGGCAACCCGCAACCGCGCCTGTTCCGCCTGCCCGAACATGAAGCCATCATCAACCGCATGGGCTTCAACAACCGCGGCATTGACGCCCTCATCACCCGCCTCGCTGCTACGCCCAAGCCGCACGCATTGCTTGGCATCAACCTCGGCAAAAACAAGGACACGCCCAACGAAGAAGCGCTTACCGACTACCGCATTGGCCTGCAAAAAGCCTGGGCGCACGCCGACTACCTCACCATCAACATCTCCTCGCCCAACACCGCCGGACTGCGCGAGCTGCAACACGGCGCCGCCTTGCGCGAGCTGCTCGCGGGCATCAAGGCCGAACAACAGCGCCTCACGGTCGAAACCGCGCGCCGCGTGCCGATTGTGGTCAAAATCGCGCCCGACCTTGACGACACCGCGCTTCACGCCACCCTCGACACCATTGCCGAAGCGGACATGGACGGCATCATCGCCACCAACACCACCCTCGACAAAAGCGCGGTTGAGCACCACCCGCACGGCGGCGAACAAGGCGGCCTCTCCGGCGCGCCGCTCACCGCCGCCAGCACCGCCATCGTGCAAAAAATCCGCGCGCACCTGCCCCATATCGCCCTCATTGCCTCCGGCGGGGTGATGAGCGCCGCCGATATGCAGGCAAAACGCGATGCGGGCGCCGACCTCGTGCAAATCTACAGCGGTCTCATCTACCACGGCCCGCAACTGGTGCGCGACTGCCTGCGCCAACTGGAGCGCGGTTGAAATGCCCGGCTTCCTTCGCATCCTTTGCCTTGCCGCCACCGTCGCCAGCCTCACCGTCCGGGCTGACGACGACCGCGCCGCCACGGCTGCACAATTACAACAGGTCAAAAACTGCCAGGCGACGCGCTACAGCCTGAAAACCATGCTCTACCACGAGGATTTCAACATCCCGATGTGTACCGATTTTGGCGACCCCTTCGTACGCGATGCCTTTCCCAAAGAAATCAGCGAACCGCAACAACGCGCGCTGCTGGACGCGCTGGTACAGTCGCTGGACATCACCTTTACCGAAACCGATACCAACATCAAAGCACACGGCGGTTTTGACCACTATGGCGGTATGTCGTACGACCGCAGCGACGGACACATGACCGAGAGTGAAATCACCCTGCATTGCGCGGACGGCCAGCGATACCAGCTCCACTTTCTCGATAGAACCGTTTACTTCAAGGACCATCCGGCGGTAGAGATGGCAGTCGTCACCATGGACGGCGAGCGCACGTTTTATATGCCCGCCGCCGTGATTGACCGGCTGATGAACGCCGTCACACAACTGGTCAGCCGGGAAGAAGCACACGCCTGGTACAAAAAAATCGGCGTTTGGTCGGGGCGCAAAAAAAGCCTGTCCCTGGCACCAGAAAACCCATAAGCATCAAGCTCCCTTGAGCGCATCGTCCTGGCGCTCCCGCGTCTATAGCAATCCTCACAAAACCCTGTACGGCGTTGCGGGTACCAGCGCGTATTGTCTTCATCTAAACCGGTCGTAGGGTGGGGCTTGCCCCACCATTTTCATTTCGGAGATTTGCGACAAAGCAGAGGCGACACAACACAGTTATGGGGCTTTCGGTGGATGACTATAAATTCCGGTAACGGTTACTGCGGCTGCCGCCGAGGTAGAACACAGACCTTGTTTACACTTTAACCTAAACACGTTGTTTACACCGAG
>NZ_CALJAH010000301.1 GCF_938028185.1 uncultured Cardiobacterium sp.
TGTCGCTGACGCGGTGTGTTTGCTGCTCCCAGCCACAGGGAGAGCGCGGCGGTTGCGGAAATATTTACCGTTGCCGCGATGATTTTCAGGATTGGTTTTCGGGAGTGTCATTGATGACATCCCTTCAAATTTTCAGCCGGAATATTTTTATGAAAGTTTTTTTGCGATGGACGAACCAGTCCGCTTTCTGGGTGGCGGTCGCGCTGCTCTGTTATGCACTACTGCCCGCCTTTGCCCTCGATTACGGCATTGTTGAATCTACCTGGGATGAGCGCCTCGCCGCGATGGGCTGGCATTCGCTCAATTTAAGCGCGCTGTGGTTCGCGCCGGTATTGATATTTTTGCTTTTTCCTTTGTTCAATTCGACGCCAGCGGCGCGTGCCAAGGGCGAACTCGTCTGGATCGCTATCATTGCCTTCATTACCCTCGTCAGCGCCAAGCTGGCGCACGTTTCGCTCGGCTATGCGGTAATCGGTCTTGCCGGTGCTTTGGTCGCTATTGCAACATTAGCGCTTGCCCGTCTCAAGGTATTGCAGGGCGATAAGTTTATTATTGCCTCGCTGCTCATTATTATTTTGCTGATTGCGCTGTTTATTGTCTTCCCAACCGGCGCGATTTTCGTCGCGATGTTTTATGAGGACGGCGCTTTTCATCCGCAACAGGTCTTGCGCATTCTCAGCCAGAGTTACATTCTGCGCGTCATTGGCAATTCGCTGATGCTTTCCGGTTTTGTCGGGCTGATGTCCACCATTTTCGGCCTCGCTTTCGCGCTTTATACTACCCGCATTGCCCGCCGCACCGCCTTTATCGGCAAGATTTTTTCCATTCTGCCGATTGTGACGCCGCCATTTGTCGTCGGCCTCGGCGTAACGTTAATGCTGGGCCGCTCCGGTTATCTCACCGAATGGCTCGGTTTTGCCAACAGCAACTGGCTCTATGGTTTCAACGGGATTGCCATTGCGCAGATTCTGGCATTCACCCCGCTCGCCTTTATGATTCTCGACGGCGCGCTGAAATCCATTCACCCTTCAATTGAGGAAGCCTCTTATACGCTGCGCGCCAACCGCTATCAGACCTTCTTCCAGATTATTTTCCCGCTGCTGCGCCCGGCACTCGCCAATGCGTTTTTGCTGGTATTCGTGCAATCGCTCGCCGATTTCAGTAATCCGCTGGTATTGGGCGGCAGTTTTGACGTCATCGCCACGCAAATTTATTTTTATATCGCCGGCTCGCAACTCGATTATGCCTCGGCGAGTACCCTCGGCACGCTGTTATTGCTGTTCTCGCTCGGTATTTTCATCGTGCAGTATCTATGGATTGGCAACCGCTCATACATTACCGTTTCCGGCAAATCGTATCGCGGCGAGGTGCAGGAATTACCGCGTGGTCTGAAAAATCTGATTAGCGGCTTGCTCGCGTTCTGGGTGCTGTTTAATTTGCTGCTGTACGGCAGTATTTTCTATGGCAGCTTTACCGTGAACTGGGGCGTGGATTACAACCTGACCCTGCGCAATTATCAGATTCTTTTCGGGCAGGGCTTTAGCGACGGTGCCTGGCCTTCGCTGATTAATACCCTGATTTATGCGGGCATTGCTGCCGTATTCACCGCCGCGCTCGGTTTGCTCATTGCCTATATCGTGGTGCGCAAGGAGTTTCGCGGCAAGAAAACGCTGGAATTTCTCACCATGCTTTGCTTCGCCATTCCCGGCACCGCAGCGGGCGTGTCCTACATTCTCGCTTTCAACGACGCACCGCTGTATATCACCGGCACCGGCATCATCGTCATCATCTCGATGGTGATGCGCGACCTGCCGGTCGGGATGCGCGCCGCCATCGCCGGGCTCGGCCAGCTCGACAAGTCGCTCGATGAAGCCTCGCTCTCGCTCAAGGGCAGCTCGCTGAAAACCATCCGCTACATCATCCTGCCGCTGCTGAAACCGGCGCTGCTCTCCGCGCTCGTCACCAGCTTCGTCAAGGCGATGACCACCGTCAGCGCGATTATCTTCCTCGTCACCGCCGACACGCGCGTCGCCACCGCCTACATCCTGAACCGCGTCGAAGACGGCGAATACGGCACCGCCATCGCCTACGGCTCCATCCTCATCGTCGTCATGATGAGCATCATCCTCTTCTTTGACTGGATTATCGGCGACACCCGCATCGCCCGCTCCAAAGCCCGCCAACACTGAATCCCGGAAACACCATGAACGAAAAAGCCTTCCTCATCCTCAAGGACGTCACCAAATCCTTCGGCAAAACCGTGGTCATCGACCACCTCAACCTCGCCATCGAGCGCGGCACGATGACCACCCTGCTCGGCCCCTCCGGCTGCGGCAAAACCACCATCCTTCGCCTCGTCGCTGGCCTCGAAAGCCCGACCAGCGGGCAGATTTTCATCGACGGTGAAGACGTCACCAAAGCCTCCATCCAGCAGCGCGACATCTGCATCGTCTTCCAGTCCTACGCGCTCTTCCCGCACATGAGCATCGCGGATAACGTCGGCTACGGCCTGAAAATGCTCAACGTGCCGCACGGCGAACGCCGCCAGCGCATCGAAGAAGCCCTCGCCCTCGTTGACCTCGCCGGCTTCGGCGAACGCTACGTGGACCAAATCTCCGGCGGACAACAACAGCGCGTGGCTCTCGCCCGCGCGCTGGTGCTGAAGCCGAAAGTGTTGCTGTTCGACGAGCCGCTTTCCAACCTCGATGCCAACCTGCGCCGCAGTATGCGCGAGAAAATCCGCGAATTGCAGCAAAGCCTTGGCATCACCTCGCTTTACGTCACCCACGACCAGAGCGAAGCGTTCGCCGTCTCCGACCAGGTCATCGTCATGGACAAGGGGCGCATCGTGCAGAAAGCCCCGGCGCGCGAACTCTACCTGCACCCGAACTCGCTCTTCCTCGCCAACTTCATGGGCGAATCCAGCATTTTCAAGGGCGAACTGCGCGGCAATACTGTCGCCACCAACGGCTACCGCTTTGAGCTGCCCGATGCTGCCCAATATGAACTCGCGGACGGCGACTGCCTCGTCGGCGTGCGCCCCGAAGCGATTACCCTGCAAACGGGCGGCGAGGCGGCGCAAAAATGCCGCATCCAGAACGCGGTGTACATGGGCAACCACTGGGAAATCATCGCCGACTGGCAAGGCCACGAACTGCTGATTAACCTCAAGCCGGAGGACTTCCGCGAGGGGCAGGAAGAAGGCTATATCCACTTCACTCCGACCGGCGTCTTTTTGCTGCCTGCGGACGGGCAGAAAAAAAGCGCGTGACGGCGTTTTCTAGGCGCTGTTTACAATTGGTCATAACACGATGATTTCGTTCGTAGGTTGGGTTAGCGAGGTACGAGCGTTACCCAACAGGCTGAATACCGAACAATCCCGTTGTTGGATGAGACGCAGCGCAATCCATTGAAAAACAGAAAATTCACTTCATACGCTATATCGCTCCCCCCCACCCCGCCCCTCCCCCGCTGCGGGCTTCGCCCTGCAGGGGAGGGAGATCTGAATTGTAAATGTAAACAGCACCTAATGATTGCGTCCGCTGATGCGGGCGAGCA
>NZ_CALJAH010000302.1 GCF_938028185.1 uncultured Cardiobacterium sp.
TTTTCGCCCAATGCCGCCTGTTTGGCGGCGAGCGCCTGCTCTGCTTCGCGGGCGACGGTGGCGAGGTCGGCACCGCTGCTGGCGGCGACGGCGGCGCTGATGGCGCCTTCCACCAGCGGCGCGGGGCTGATGCGGCAGCGGGCGGCAAGCGCGGGGTCGTCGAGCAGGTCCAGCGCGGTTTGCGCGCTCAAAATGGCGCTGCCGAGGTCAACGAGGATGAGAATGCCGTCCGGGTTGGCGGCGTCTTCGATGGCCTGCATGATGCGCACCGCGTCGGTGCCGACGGGATTGTCCGCATCATCAATGCCGGCGGCGGTGTGGATGGTGTCGGGCGCGGCGCTCATTTGTGCGGCGAGGGCGGCGATGCCGCGGGCGATGTCGGGGTGGTGCGAGACGAGGATGAGGTGAATCATAGGGGGTTTTCGCTGGTGTGGGCCGGGATGGCAAAAACCGCCCCGGAGAGCGGTTTTTGTTGTGTCATTGGAAGCGGCGGACGGTTATATATATATGCAGGGTAGCGCTCCTCTGTATGTATATCGCCCGCACCCGCTTATTTTTCAATCCACATATATTTGGAGGAGCGGTGATCCATGACGTTTTCGTCCGCGTAGCCTTTGACATACGGCTTGACCAGGCGTTTGGTGACGTAGCTGTAGATTGGGGCGACGGGGTAGTCGTCGGTCAGCATTTTTTCTGCCTCTTTCAGGATAGCAGCGCGTTTGGCCATGTCCTGTTCTTGTGCGGCCTGGGCGAGCAGCGCGTCGTATTTTTCGCTGGCGTAGCCGCTGTCGTTCAGCCCGCTCTTGGACTGGAACAGTTCGAGGAAGCTGTAGGCGTCGTTGTAGTCACCTATCCAGCCCGCGCGGAAGGCTTCGGTTTGTTTTTTCTCGGTGCGGGTGGTGAGGAAGACTTTCCATTCCTGGTTGGTCAGGTTGGTTTGTACGCCGAGGTTTTGTTTCCACATGGCAGCGACGGCCACCGCGATTTTTTTGTGGTTCTCGCTGGTGTTGTAGAGGAGATCCACTTTCAGCGGCTTGTCTTTGCCGTAGCCCGCTTCTTCGTAGAGTTTTTTCGCTTTTTCGATGCGC
Source organism: uncultured Cardiobacterium sp. (assembly GCF_938028185.1). GTDB lineage: Bacteria > Pseudomonadota > Gammaproteobacteria > Cardiobacteriales > Cardiobacteriaceae > Cardiobacterium. The sequence continues at coordinate 1,089 of NZ_CALJAH010000302.1, forward strand.
GCGGCTTTGTCCAGGCTGGCGTATTCCGGGGTGTAGTGGTCGTAGCCGTTGATGCCGGGCGGGACGAAGCTGTATGCCGGTTTTTCGCCCGCGCCGGTGACTTTGTCGGTGATGACGTCGCGGTCAATGGCGAGGGTCAGCGCTTCGCGCAGTTTCGGGTTGTCCTTGAACGGCGGACGGGTGAGGTTGAAGCCGTAGTAGTAGGTGCCGAGGTAGGAGCTGATTTTGAGTTCGTCTTTGAAGTTTTCCCGCAGCATTTTGATTTGGTCGTTGGGGATTTCGTAGGTCATGTCCACTTCGCCGGCGCGGTAGCGGTTCATGTCGCTGGTTTGGTTTTCGGTCGGGTAGTAGATGACTTTATCCAGTTTGACGGCCTCTTTGTCCCAGTATTGGTCGGATTTGGCGACGGTGAGTTGGGCGTTCGGCTGCCAGTTGTCGAGTTTGAACGGGCCGTTGCTGACGATGTTTTCCGGGCGCGTCCATTTTTTGCCGTGTTTTTCGACGGCGGCTTTGGGCGCGGGGTAGGCGGTGGCGTGGGTCAGGAGGCCGAGGAAGTACGGCGTCGGCCCTTCGAGTTCGGCGACGAGGGTGTGGTCGTCGGTGGCTTTTACGCCCAATTGTGTCGCGTCTTTCAGCTCGCCTTCGGCGATTTTTTTCGCGTTTTTGATGGGGTAGAGGAGGAAGCTGTAGTGGCTGCCGGTCGCGGGGTCAACGGCACGCTGCCAGCCATAGACGAAGTCGTGCGCGGTGAGCGGGCTGCCGTCGCTCCATTTGGCGTCGCGCAGGTGGAAGGTGTAGGTTTTGCCGTCTGCGGAGATTTCCCATGTTTCGGCGACGCCGGGGACGAGGTTGCCGCTCGCGTCTTCGCCGATGAGGCCTTCAAAGAGGTCGCGCAGGATGTTGGATTCCGGCACGCCTTCTGCGGTCTGCGGGTCAATGCTGTGCGGCTCGCTGCCGTTGCCGCGACGCAGGATGCTTTCGGCGTTGGCTGCCTGCGCGGCGATGCTGATCGCGGCAGTAAGCAGGATTATTAGCGGTTTTTTTTGGTTTTTCATGGCGTTTTCTCCGGTGTTGTGGATTTTTGTGGGTGGGTGGGCTTTTCAGCCTACCATATTAACTATTCATGGGTTATTATCCATATGCGCCTTGGCGCAAGTTTTTTTTTATCATCATGATTTTTAATGTGTTAAAGGGGTTGCCTATGTTCCAGTATCTTTTCCGCCGCCTGCTGGTTGCGATTCCGACGTTGTTTGTCATCATTACGTTGGCGTTTTTTATGGTGCGCGCCGCACCGGGCGGGCCGTTCGACCAGGAGCGCAAGATCCCGCCGGAAATTGAGGCGAACCTGAACCGCGTTTATCATCTGGATGAACCGCTTTATCAGCAGTATTTCCGCTATATGGGCAATGTGGCGCAGGGCGATTTGGGCCCGTCTTTCCAGTATGCGGACCGCACCGTCAACGAGATGATCGCTGACGGTTTTTTGGTTTCGGCGGAGCTGGGCATTACCGCCATTTTTATTGCCGTGGTGATTGGTTCGCTTTTGGGCATTTGTGCGGCAATACGGCAAAACACGCGCGTGGATTATTCGGTGATGGCGGTTGCGATGGTGGGTATTACCATCCCCAGTTTTGTCATGGCGGCGCTGTTGAAATTGGGCATTGCGGTGTCGTTGCGCCTGTGGTTGCAGGAGCATGGCTGGAACGCCGACTGGCTGCCGCGTACCGCCGGTTGGGGCGAGTACGGGCTGTCGCAGGCGATTCTGCCGGTGGCGTGTCTCGCCCTGCCGCAGATTGCCTATATTTCGCGGATGATGCGCGGCTCGATGATTGAGGTGCTGCACGCCAACCATGTGCGCACCGCCCGCGCCAAGGGCTTGCCGGAATGGAAGGTGATTCTCCGCCACTGTCTGAAACCGGCGCTGATGCCGGTGGTGAGTTATCTCGGTCCGGCCTGCGCGGCGGTGATGACGGGTTCGGTCATCATCGAGAAGATTTTTGATATTCCCGGCATCGGCCGCTTTTTCGTCAATGGCGCGCTCAACCGCGATTACACGCTGGTGCTTGGCGTGGTTGTCTTCTACGGCGCGCTGATTTTGTTGTTCAACCTGCTGGTTGACCTCGCCTATGCCTTCCTTGACCCGAAAGTGAGATTACGTTCATGAGCAATTCCGTCACCACCCCCGCCACCGCCCAAAAGGGGCAAAGCCTGTGGCAACAAGCCTGGCGCCGTCTGGTTAAAAACAAGGCGGCGATGGTCTCCATCGTCATCCTGCTGCTGATGGCGGGCGCGGCGCTGATTACCCCGCACCTGCGCCCCTTTGCCCTGGACGAGGTCTTTTGGGACATTGATTTTCCCTCGCCGCCGAGTATTGAAAACGGCCACTGGTTTGGCACCGACAGCAACGGGCGCGACCTTTTCGTGCGCACCATGTTCGGCATCCGAATCTCGCTTCTGGTCGGCCTGTGCGCGACCACGGTCAGCCTGATAATCGGCGTCGCCTATGGCGCGATTGCCGGCTACATGGGCGGTCGCACCGACAGCATCATGATGCGCGTGGTGGATGTGCTTTATGCCATGCCGTTCATGTTCTTCGTCATTTTGCTGATGACCTTCTTCGGCAAGAACATTTATCTGATGTTTGCCGCCATTGGCGCGATTGAATGGCTGACGATGGCGCGCATCGTGCGTGGCCAGGCGATGAGCCTGCGCCACAAGGAATTTGTCGCCGCCGCCGAAGTGCTGGGCGTCTCCACCGGCAGCATCGTCAAACGCCACATCGTGCCGAACACCCTCGGCACCGTCATCGTGTATGTGACGCTGACCATCCCCGCCGTCATCCTCACCGAAAGTTTCCTGAGCTTCCTCGGCCTTGGCGTACAGGAGCCGATGACCAGCCTCGGTGTGCTCATTTCCGAAGGGGCAGACCGCATGGAAACCGCGCCGTGGATGCTCATCTTCCCGGCCTTTATCCTCGCCACCATCCTCTTTTGCTTCAACTTCGTCGGCGACGGCCTGCGCGACGCCCTTGACCCCAAAGACCGGTAAGCACGATGACCACAAACACACCCCTCCTCACCATCGAAAACCTCGACGTCAAATTCCGCCTCGACCGCGAAACCGTCCACGCCGTGCGCGGCGTCAGCTTCAGCCTGAACAAGGGCGAAACCCTGGCGCTGGTCGGCGAATCCGGCTCCGGCAAATCAGTGACCGCGATGAGCATCGTCCGCCTGCACCCGGACAACACGACCGAATACGGCGCGGACTCCAAAATCACCTTTGAAGGCGTCTCCATGCTCGACGCTCCACCGGAAACCCTGCGCCAACTGCGCGGCAACCGCATCGGCATGATCTTTCAGGAGCCGATGACCTCGCTCAACCCCTTCATGCGCATCGGCGAACAGCTGGGCGAAGCCATCGCCGCGCACCATCCGAAAACGCCTGCCGAACAAATCCGCGTGCGCTGCAAAACCCTGTTGGAGCGCGTCGGCATCAACGAAACCGAGCGCCGCCTGAAACAATACCCGCACGAATTCTCCGGCGGCCAGCTCCAGCGCATCATGATCGCGATGGCGCTCATCAACGAGCCTGACCTGCTCATTGCCGACGAGCCGACCACCGCGCTGGACGTCACCATTCAGGCGGAAATCCTGGATTTGCTGCACGAACTCCAGCGCAACATGGGCATGGCGATTATCTTCATCACCCACGATTTGGCGCTCGCCAAACACTACGCCGAAAACGTCTGCGTCATGCGTCAGGGGCAAATCGTCGAAAGCGGCGCCATCCGCGAAGTCTTCGCCAACCCGCAGCACGACTACACCGTGGAGCTCATCAACGCCACGCCGAAAGGGCTGAAAGAGCCGCCGCCTGAAGGCGCCGCTGTGCTGCTGGAGGCGAAAAACATCCACGTCGAATTTGTCGTGGAGCGCAGCTTCTTCGGCAAGCCGCGCAAAAACTTCCATGCCGTCAAGGGCATCGACCTCGCGCTGCATCAGGGGCAGACCATCGGCGTCGTCGGCGAATCCGGCTCCGGCAAATCCACCCTCGGCAAGGCGCTGATGCAAATGCTGCCGTACCGCGGCGACATCCACTTTGAAGGCCAGGACCTTGCCAAAATCAACGAAAAAACGCGGCAAAAACTCAAAGCCGACATGCAAATCGTCTTTCAGGATCCCTACGGATCGCTCTCGCCACGCCTGACTATCGGCGAAATCATCGGCGAAGGCCTCTTGGTGCACCAGCCGCAACTGACGCGGCAACAGCGCACCGACAAAGTCGCGGCGATGCTCGAAGAAGTGTCGCTGTCGCCTACGATGATAAACCGCTACCCGCACGAATTCTCCGGCGGGCAACGACAACGCATCGCCATCGCCCGCGCGGTCATCCTCGAACCCAAATTCGTGCTGCTGGACGAACCGACCTCGGCGCTGGACCGCTCGATTCAGGTAAAAGTGGTCGAACTCTTGCGCGAGCTGCAAAAAAAATACGGCCTTTCCTACATCTTCATCAGCCACGACCTCTCCGTCGTGCGCGCGATGAGCGACGAAGTGCTGGTGATGAAACAGGGCGAAGTGGTCGAACGCGGCAGCGCCATGCAAATCTTTAACGACCCGCAGACCGCATACACGCAGCGGCTGATCAAGGCGGCGTTTGACCTGTAACCGGTGCGAGCATCCCATGACCTACGAACAACAACTGCAACAACTCGAAGCGCTGATCAAACAACTGGAAAACGGCGACCTCAGTCTTGACCAGACGCTGGCCGCCTACGAACAGGGCATCGGTCTCGTCCGCGCCTGCCAGCAACAACTGGAGCACGCCGAACAGCGCATCCAGATGCTCAGCCACGACGCCGACGGCGAAGAAACGCTCGTCCCCTTCACCGACCCCGGCGACGACCTGCCATGATTCTCGAAGACGGCAAACTGCTGCGCCGCCCGCTTCCCTGGCGCATCAGCGACTACCTTTGGGGCATCTTCCCCGCGCTCGCCTCGCTCTTCGCCGCCATCGCGCTGTGGCAATACGGCCATGCGCGACTGGGGGCGATGCTCATCCCCGCGCCGGAAACCGTCCTCGCCCGCGCCGCAGACATCCTCGCCAACGCCGCCGAACGGCAAAACGTCCTGCTCACGCTCCAGCGCGCCGCCATCGGCATCGGCCTCGCCCTCACCCTCGGCATCGGCACCGGCCTCATCGCCGGCAGCAGCCGCACCCTCGCCCTGCTCGCCCGCCCTGTCGTCACCACCCTGCTCGGCACGCCGCCCATCATCTGGATTGTGCTCGCCATCTTTTGGTACAACATGGGCAGCACCAGCGTCATCTTCACCGTGGTCATCACCACCCTGCCGCTGGTCTTCGCCGCCGCGCAAATGAGCGTCGCCACCCTGCCGACGCCGCTCGCGGAAATGCTCTCCAGCTACCGCGTGCCGCTCGCCCGCCGCCTCAGGGCGTTTTACCTGCCGCACATCCTGCGACAAATCCTGCCCGCGCTCATCGTCGCCGTCGGCACCGGGCTGAAAATCACCGTGATGGCGGAGCTGCTCGGCAGCGACAACGGCATCGGCAGCGCGATAGCGAGTGCGCGCGCCATGCTCGACACCGTGGACGTGATGGCCTACGTCGTCCTCATCGTCAGCATCATCATGGGCATCGAATACGGCCTGCTGGAGCCGCTGCGCCGCCTGTTTGACGTGACGAGGCGACAATAACGCCCGCCATACCGCCAAAAACCCCGGTCATCGCCGGGGTTTTTCTCATCATGCCGCAAGCCGTCGGGTCGCTTTCCCGCCTGTTCCAGTATCTGCAATAATTCCGCCGCTTCCGCATCGCCCGCTTGTACCGCTTTTTCCAGCCAGCGTTTACCGGCCCGCCCGGTCTTCGTCCACGCCCAGGCCTTCCAGATACAAACCGCCCAGTTCGCTCATTGCCCGCGTGTCGCCCGCCTCTGCCAGCGGCTGCAACAGGCGGGCGGCCGCGAAGTAATCCTCACGCACGCCCGCGCCATAAATGTACATCTGCGCGGCCGCGTAGCGGGTCTCGGCATCTTCACGACGCGCGGCGAGGTCATAGCACGGATAGTCGCCATACGGCAGACCGGGAACGGCCTGTTCAAACCAGAAGCGGTACTGTTCGTTGCTTGGCGCCACGCCCTTGCCCTGGCGGTACTGCTCGGCAACGCGCAACGCGGCAAGGCGGTTCCCGGCTTCTGCCAGCCGCTGAAACGCCGCCAGCGCCTCTGCGTATTTGCCGTCGCGGTAAAGCGCCTCTGCCGCGTCCCAACCCTGCCAATGGGCGCGATGCGCTGCCGCTTCGCTGGCGAAAATGGCGAGCAATTCCACCAGTCTCGGCGCCGCTTGCGCCTCGCGGAACAGTTTCTCGCCGTATTCGTCGAAGGCACCGTTGAAATAGCCGGATTGATAGGCTTCCTGCGGCGATTGCCAGCGGATTTCCGCACGGGCGGCCGCCGCGAGGGCAAGGAGGATAAGGGCAGAACGGGTTTTTATGGGGGATTACTCCGGTAGTTGTAGCAGGCGGAATTATAGCCATCCACCGAAAGCCTCATACTGTGTTGCGTCGCCTGACCGGGCACCC
>NZ_CALJAH010000303.1 GCF_938028185.1 uncultured Cardiobacterium sp.
GGGGGGGGGGGGACAGGGGGGGGGCAGCCAACAACCTGCGCAGCGACAGCCACCACAACGAATCACAACCAGAACCCGCATCCCACCCCGACAGCCGTTACAACCTGCGCACCTGGAGCAGCGCCGGTATCGAACCCGACACCATGAGCGCCCCGCCCGCCCTGCCGCCGCAGCCCGCCAGCACATACGACGCCACCACAGCCGCCAAAACCGACATCGCCTACACCCCCTACGACTCCGCCATAGGCACTTTTCCCAGCAACAACGACTACAGCTACCGCACAATCCTCGGCGAAACCGCCGATGGCCGCCTGGTCATCCAGGACTACTACAAAAAAAGCGACCGCCCGCGCACCGCGCCCTACATCCTCAACCGCTACGGCGACCCGCAAGACCCCACCGCCATCAACGCCGACAGCAAACTCGTCTGGTACCGCCAGGACGGCAGCGTGTACGCCATCCAGCACTACCATGACGGCCAGCCCGCCGGATACCTGAGCTACTACCGCAACGGCCGCCTCGTCGCGCAAAAACCCCGACCCGGCAGTGACGACGGCTTCTACGGCATCGGCGGCTACGCCACCGCAGGCACGCGCTACTACTACGACGACGGCCACATCCTCGCCCTTGAATACCAACATGGGCGCATTGGCAACTGCTTCGCCGCCTTCTACTGCGAAGAAGGCGAAAACCTCTACGCCCCGGATGGCACCCCGCTTCTTGCCTGGAAGAGCACCCAAAGCGGCGACATCGTCTCCAGCCACAGCTGGAACACCCTCAACACCACCCCCGCCAAGCAACAGGCAGCGCGCCGCCAAAGCATCAACGCCGCCCTTGCGCGCCGGGACGACATCAAACAACAGCTGCGGCACAACAACGACCTCAACCGGCACGACCGCGAGAGAACCGCCACCGACCTGCCCGAGCCAGCCCGTTTATAGCCCTCCAACAACCCCAGGAACCCCATGAACACACGCGCCGGACACATCGCCGTCGTTGGCCGCCCCAACGTCGGCAAATCCACCCTGATTAACCACCTCATCGGCCAGAAAATCGCCATCACCAGCAAAAAACCGCAGACCACGCGGCATGCGCTGCTCGGCATCCACACCACGGGCGACACACAAATCATCTTCGTCGATACCCCCGGCATCCACCAAAGCCGGGAAAAAGCCATCAACCGCCACATGAACCGCACCGCCTGGCAGAGCATGGACTACGTCGATCTCATCCTGCAAGTCAGCGAGGCCGGGCGCTGGAACGACGAAGACGCGCGCATCGCCAAAGCGCTGGCCGAAGGCGACAAGCCCGTCATCCAGGTGCCGAACAAAATCGACCGCCTGCGCGACAAAACCGTGCTGCTCAAAGAACTCGAACACATCCAGACGCTTGGCGACTGGCGGGCAATCATCCCCGTCTCGGCGCAACAACGGCAGAATCTGGACACGCTGGAGCGCGCGCTGATTCCGTTTCTGCCCGAACAGCCGTGGATATACCCGGAAGACCACATCACCACCGCCGGGATGCGCTTCATGGCCGCCGAAATCATCCGCGAAAAAATCTTCCGCTACCTGCACCAGGAAATCCCCTACGCGCTCGGCGTCATCATCGATCAATATCAAGAAGACGAGCACCTCGTCGAAATCGACGCGACCATCATGGTGGAGCGCGACAGCCAAAAAGGCATCGTCATCGGCAAGGGCGGACAGACGCTGCGCCTCATCGGCCAGCGCGCGCGGGAAGAGCTGGAAGCGCTGCTGGAAAAAAAAGTGATGCTGCGCAACCACGTCAAAACCAAAGAAAACTGGCGCGACAACGACGCCATCATTCACAGCATGGGACACGGCAGCGGCACCGAAGACGCCTGAGAACTTGTTTGGAGTATGCGGGTAAAAGCGAAATTCCCCCTCCCCCGCAGGGCGAAGCCCGCAGCGGGCGGGTACCCACGCAAAATGCG
>NZ_CALJAH010000304.1 GCF_938028185.1 uncultured Cardiobacterium sp.
TGTAAACAACGTGTTTAGGTTAAAGTGTAAACAAGGTCTGTGTTCTACCGGGGTTACGCTCGGCACGCACGGTGTTTGCTCCTTCCCTTTATGGCAATCCACCAACACCGCACAGCCCGTAGGTTGGGTTAGGCGTAGCCCAACGTATCACCATGGTTTCTACAAACGTTGAGTTACGCTCGTCCCTCGCTAACCCAACCTATGAAACGGCGCGGTTAAAACGCGGTCGCTGCATGAAAAAACCGGGCATTGCCCGGCTTTTTTATGGGTGACTACTATGCAGTTAGTCGTACTGCATGTTGAATTTCGGCTGGTGATAGTCCGCGTTGAAACGGCTTTCCACTTTGTGCCAGCCGGTTTTGCCGTCGGCGGTTTGGAGCAGCAGCCAGTAAGGGGAATCTTTGGCGATGTAGCTGTAGTCGGGCGCTTCTCCTGCGCGGGCGAAGGGCTGGCGGAGCAGGATAAGGGTAACTTCGCTGCCCGGCGCGACTTCAGCGATGGTATTGCTGCCGTCAATGCGGTCGGTGAGCGGAAGCGGTTCGGCGCGGGTTTCGGCAAGGCCGTTTTCCTGGCGGTAACTGCGGCCTTGGTAAGTGCCGTGATAGCCGAGGGCGTAGAAGGGTTGCTTGATGTTTTGCGCTTCTTTTCCCTGGATGCGCCATTTGTCGCGCAGGCGGTAGGGGCGGTTGTCGCTGCTGTACACATAACCGTTGCCGGGGAGGGTCAGGTTGTCGGGAAGGCCGATGCGGGTGGCCTTTTTCGCCTGTTTTTTGGCTATCGGGGTGAAGGTGCAGGGCGGGGTGTTGACGTCGCCGTCGCAATAGATTTGGTAGCGCACGCCGCCGGGCTGGAGCGCGGTTTCAAGGGTAAGGGTCTCTTCGGACGGGTTATTGTGCGGTTTGCCTGCCAGTTGCGGATTGTAGTGGAGGGTGGCGGCATATTCGTCTTTCGCGGTTTCCAGGGGTGGGAAGGCTTCGCTGCCCGCGTCCGGATTTTCGCCTTTTTGCGCCCAGCCGGTGATGCCGTAGTCGGTGCGCACGAGGTGGTTGCCGTGGTCATCGGCAAGCAGAACGTGAACGCGGCTGTCTTTGGGCAGATAGCCGATGGCATCGCCGCCGCTGGGCTTGGCGGTCAGCGTCAGAGCAGTCGTGGCGGTAGTGTCTTTGCCGACATAAGCGAGCGGCACGCCGTCTGCCTGGGCGGGGATGCTATCGGCAAAGCTATCGGCGGCGGCGTAGGCGCTACCCGCCGCGAGGGCGAGGAGGAGGGCAAGGGTTTTGCGTGTCATGGTTTTTCCTGGTGTGGATAAAAGGGCGGCTATTTTAGCGGGAGTCAAGGCAACAGCAAACGCTGCAAGGCGGCGACCTCATCTACCAGCGCATCCGGCGCGGTGGCCGCCAGCGCGGGCTTTATCGTGTGCGCCCCAGGTGACGGCGCAGGTTTTGACGCCGGCGGCGTGTCCCATTTCGATGTCGGTGGTGGCATCGCCGATGTAGATAGCGGCGGCCGGGTCGCCGTTGAGTGCGGAGAGGGCAAGGCGGATGCCTTCGGGATGCGGTTTGTAGTGCTGCACTGTATCCGAGCCGATATAGACGTCAATCTGCGCGCTGATGCCGAGTTGTTCGCAGTTGGCACGCAAAATGGCAGATTTTTTGCTGCTGACGATGCCGGTCTGTCGCCCTTGTGCCTTGAGGGCGGCGAGCAGGGCGACAATGCCGGGGTAGAGGTGGATGTGGCTTTCTGAAGCTGTGGCGTAATGTTGGCGGAAGGTGGCGAGCAGCGCGGCAAAGGCGTCGTCGTCAAGGTCGGTCGCGCCGAGGGTGCGGAAGCAGCGCTCTATCGGGATGCCCATTTGTTGGACGATAGCGGCGTCTGCTGGCGCGGGCAGGTGATGGTCGCGGAAGGCTTGTCGGGTGGCGAGGATGGCGCATTGGGCGCTGTCGGCGAGGGTGCCGTCGAAAGGAGGGCGCGGGCGAAGGCGAGCACGGTGCGGTAGCGCCGGGACGGGTCCTTGTC
>NZ_CALJAH010000305.1 GCF_938028185.1 uncultured Cardiobacterium sp.
GCGTACTGTCTTCGGCGACGCGCCTTGCCTGAAACTTTCGGTGGATTGCTATATTGCAGTCGGGGTAATGGTTGCCGGATGGGTGGGTGACGGTGCGCCAAGGCGCACCCTATGGTGTCTTCGGTAAAGGCGCTTTGGTGGCGATCGGGGGTAATGGTTGCCGGATGGGCAGGCGGTTTATTGCGCCAATACCGGTTTGCTGTCGAGGAACCAGCGCAGGGCGCCGATCATCCCGGCGCGGTTGCCCAGGCTGGCGCAGCGGATGTTTTTCGGCATGAAGTGCGCTGCGGGCAGTTTTGCTGCCAGTTGGGCGCGGATGCGCGGCTCAATCAGGTCGTGTTGGGCGGCGATGCCACCGCCGATGAGGAGGGTTTCCGGGGCAAGCAGGTGGATGGCGGGCAGCAGGCCGTCGGTGAGGGCGCCGAGCATTTGTTCCAGGGCGCTGGCGGCGTCGCTATCTCCGGCGCGCAGGCGCTGAAAGAGGGTTCTGCCGTCGATGGCTTCGCCGCGGCGTCCGGCGTAGGCGGCGAGCAGGGCGGTGGTGGAGGCGGCCTGTTCGAGGCGGCGGCCATCGCCCAGGGGGCAGACGCCGATTTCGCCCGCGGCGTAGTTGGCGCCGCGCCACAGTTTGCCTTCAAGGAGGATGGCGCCACCGAGGCCGGTGCCGAGGGTGAGGCAGAGGGCGGAGCTGCTGTTTTGTGCCGCACCCAGCCAGTATTCGCCGAGTGCCATGGCATTGACGTCGTTTTCGACGCTGCATGGCAGTCCGCATTGGTCTTCGATGAGGGGTTTCAGGGCGGTGCCGAGGTAGCCGGGGATGCTGGGGCCGGCGTGCAAGACGGTGCCGCGGTAGGGGTCGATGACACCGGCGCTGGAGATGGCGACGCCTTGCAGCGCGGTTTGTGCCTGGGTGTCGCGGCAGATTTGCACGATTTGTTCGCCAATGTGGTTGTCGTTGGCGCTGACGGCGGTTTTTTGGTTGGGGAGGGTTTGGGTGCAGCTGCCGTCTGTCTGGTAGAGGGCGGCCTTGATTTCGCTGCCGCCGATGTCGAGGGTGAGGATGGTCATGTGGGTTCCTTGTTGCGTTGCAGGGCGCGGTAGGTGCGCTGCCAGATGCGGTCGCGCGCGGCGGCGTCGTGATTCATGTAGTCGGCGTAGAGGATGTCGAGTACGACGAGGACGGGGAATTGCGGCGAGATGAGCCGCCCGTGCTCCATCTGGTTTTTCACGGCAAAGAGTTGGACTTCGTCAAAGTTGTCGCGGTATTCGCGGTCGGCGTTGGCGGTGAAGAGGACGGTCGCGGCACCCTGGGTTTTCGCGGTTTGCAGGGCTTCGATAATGATTTTGCTGCGACCGCTGATGCTGATGCCGATAACCAGGCATTCGGGGTCGGTGAGGACGGCGGTCATGCGGATCATGTCGTCGTCGGTGATGGCTTCGCAGATGAGTCCGATGCGCATGAAGCGGAATTTCATTTCTTGCGCGACCATGCCGGAGCTGCCTTTGCCGTAGATGTACACCCGTTTTTTTTGCAGGAGCAGCGCGGTGATGCGGCGGATTTGCCGCATATCAATGATGGCGTAGGTTTTGTTGAGCAGCTCCTGGTAGCTGGCGAGGACGGGCTGGACGAAATCGCTGTCAGCGTGGCTTTCTCCCTGGTTGTGCGCGTAGAAGAGTTCACGCAGTCCGCGGAAGCCGCATTTTTGGGAGAAGCGGGTCAATGCGGCTTCGGAGACGCCCAGACGTCGCGCCAGCGCCTTGCCGGTCTCTCTCGGCGGGGTTTCGCCGCCGCCGAGAAAGTAGTCGGCGATTTTGCGCTCAACCGGGCTGAATTGTTGCAGGTGCGCTTCGATGTAGGGACGGGCGTTTTTGCTGAAGACAATCACCGCAGCGCCCCAAGGCGGATTTTGAAGACGGCCTTGTGCAGGCTCTCGCCGGGCTGGTTGACGATAAGCCCGGTCTGGTGCGCGTCTTCGGGGTAAAACACCGCCAGATAGCCCGGCTCCAGCAGGATGCTGCTGCGCGCGCGGGCGCTGTCGATGGCCTGGTAGTCGCTGTCGGCATGGTATTCGCCTGCGGTGCAGTCGGCGAGAAAGGCCTGCTGCACCCATTCGCGTCCGCCAAGGACGAGGTGGACGTCAATGTAGTCGCGGTGCGCTTCCCAGATGCGCGCGTCTTCGCCAGCGGTCTGGTAGTGAAAGATGTTGACGTAAAAGTCGTCGCCGTCTATCGGATATTGTTTGTCCGCCCAGGTTGTCAGGTCTTTGCCGGCAAGCCAGCGGCAGACTTTTTCGGCGGCGGGCGAGCGGTAACTGGCGGTTTGATTCAGCGAGAGGAGTTCCATTGTTTTATCCCATGATGAGGTTGGGGAGGAAGGTCACGATGCCCGGGAAGAGGGTGATCAACAGCAGGCAAAGGGCGATGGGAATGATAAAGGGGATGACGCCGCGGGTTACGGTACTGACGCTCATGTTGCCGACGCGGGCGACGACGAAAAGCGCCATACCCATCGGCGGGGTGAGGATGCCGATCATCATGTTGAGCGTGGTCATCACGCCGAAGAAGACAAGGTCGATGTTGAACTGCTGGGCGATGGGGATGAGCATCGGCAGCACCAGGAATTGCAGCGCCAGCGCATCAATAAACATACCGAGGAAGAGCAGCAGCAGGTTAATCATCAGCAGCACCATCAGGGTGTTGTCGGCAATCGCCATGAAGCCGCTGGCGACCTGCATCGCGACCCGTTCGCGGGCAATCATGTCGCCGAAGAAGGTGACAGTCATCACCATCAGCACCGTCACCCCGGTAATGGCCATCGCTTCCACACAGCAGGTGAACAACCCGGCGGGGGTGAGTTCACGGTAGATGAACATTCCAAGGATGATGGAATAGAGGGCGGCGACAACGGCGGCTTCGGTCGGGGTGAAGGCGCCGGAGAAGATGCCGCCGATGATGAGTATCGGCGTCAGCAGCGGCCAAAACGCCTGTTTGAACGCCCGTCTGCGTTCGGCGGCGGACGTTTTCGGCGCCTTGCCATAGCCGCGTTTTTTACAAATGATGGTGTTCATCGCCATCAGCAAAATGGTGAGCAGCACACCGGGGACGAAACCGGCGAGGAAGAGCTTGGCGATGGAAACATCGGCAATGACCCCGTAAATAATCATCGCGATACTCGGCGGCACCAGCGGGCCGATGATGCAGGAGGCTGCGGTAATGCCGCCGCAGAGGTCGTCTTCATAACCGGCGTCGCGCATCGCCTTGATTTCAAGCTGCCCCAAACCGCCCGCATCCGCCAGCGCCGAGCCGGACATCCCGGAGAAAATGAGGCTGGCCGCGATATTGACGTGTCCCATGCCGCCGGTGTAATGCCCCAGCATAGTGCGGGCGAAATTGAAAATACGGGTGGTGATACCGGCGCTGTTCATCAAAATGCCGGTAAGAATGAAAAATGGCACGCTGAGCAGGCCAAAACTGTTGACACTATCGACCAGTTTGGCGGCGGCAAAATTGCCGGTACCCCAACGGGTCATGGAAAAGAACAATACCGCCGCGATGAAGAGCGACCAACCAACCGGCACCCCGGCGAACATAATCACCAGCCAGACAATCAGCGCGACATAAACCGCATTCTTGCCAAATTTGACATATTCGCTAATGCGCAGCGCCTTAAACCAGGACGGCTCGATGAATGCCACCAAAACCACCGCCACCGTCAAGGCGATATAGACCCAAACGGGAATACGGCTGTCGCCTTTGCGGTAATTCTCCTGCTGCGCCTGCAAGAAACGGAACAGCATCAGCAGGGAGCAAACGGGCAGGGAAAGATAGAGCCATTTGTCAGAAATACCGAGGGAAACTAACTGATCGGAAGCGTGATTAAAAACAACAACGCCGTAATACAAGAACAGCAGAATGGCGGCAAAAATCAACAATTGCACCAAGCTGAACACCCAGACCCGCACGACGTTCGGCAAATGGCTGGTGATAAAATCAATAAGCACGTGTTGCTGGCTGCGGATACCAATAGAAATACCGAGCATCCCGACATACACAAAAAGCAGACGCGCGGCTTCTTCCGACCAAATAAGCGGGTGGTGCAAAATCTGGCGAAACAACACTTGCGCAATCAAAATGGAAAATATTATCAGGAATAGAGTGCCGCCAACCCATTCTTCCAATTTGTTCAAAACTTTCATGCTGTTCTCCCTGTCAAAGCTTCACCGTTTGGCAAAACCTCTGCGCGTTGTGGAATAAGGGCGGCAGCCAAAGGCTACCGCCCGCGATGACTTAAGGATTGAGTGCTTCGATTTCGGCAATGGCCGCTTTGCTGGCTTCACCGTTTTTCTTGATAAATTCCTCATAATAGGGCTGCATCGCTTTCTTGAATGCAGCGAGTTCGGGACGAGTGACCGTCACGCCCTGTTTCTCAAAGAAACTGACCAGCTCCGCTTCGCCATCCTGGAATAGTTTGGTATGGTACTTCGCCGCATTTTCTGCCGCATCACGCACCACTTTTTGCAAGTCTTCCGGCAAGGATTCCATCGTTTCATTGCTGACCAGATAGAGCTGGTCATTGATAATGTGATTGGTCAGGGCAAGGAATTTCTGCACCTCATAGAATTTCTGCGCCTGAATGGTCGGCAGCGGATTTTCTTGGCCATCGACCGAATTGGTTTGCAGCGCCAGATAGACCTCGGAAAACGCCATCGGCGTGGGTGAGGCACCGACATATTTGGCATACGCCAGGTTGGTCGCCGCATTCGGTACACGCAATTTCAGGCCTTTCATGTCATCAATGCTGTTAATCGCGCGGTTGGAAGTCGTCTGGCGGGTGCCGTTATAGGCTTGCGCAAGAACGGTAATGCCTTTTTCATCATGGATTTTTTTGATCAAATCCTTACCGAAGGTCGTATCAAACAACGCTTTCTGTGCGGTAGGAAAATCCTTAATCATATAAGGCAGCGCATAGACTTCCGCCAGCGGATAATAAATCTGGAAGCGGGCGCTTTCGGCAAAGGTGAAATCTAGCGCGCCACCGCCGACTTGCCCCATCATCGAGCGGTCATCGCCCAACTGTCCGTTCGGATACAGGGCGATTTCAATCTTGCCGCCGGATTTTTCTTTCACTTCATTGGCGAACTGCTCCGCCGCCTTGTATTCATTGGAAGTCGTCCCGGCATTAAGGCCGAAGGTCAATTCATACTCGGCCGCCAGGGTATTGGCAGCAAAGGCGGCGATTACAGCGGCTAGTAGGGTTTTGCGGATAGTCATGGCAGTAACTCCATCAGAAATAGCGGGCGTAAATTTCACGGGCGCGGGCGATTTGTGCCGCCGTTGCCGAAGCCATCGGCTTGCGTGAAAGGAAGGGGCCGGAATCGCAGCCGGAAAGAACCAGCAACTGTTTCAAGGTCGGATAGAGGCCGTTCGCCAAAATATCGGCAATGAGGTTGTTGCTTTCCTGTTGCGCTTTTAATGCTTCCGCATAGTTGCCAGCGGCAGCGAGCTCCATAATTTTCCGCGCACGGATGCCGTTGACGTTATAGGTTGAGCCAATGGCACCATCCACGCGGTTGACCAGCGCAGGAAGCAGCATTTCGTCAAAACCGGAATAAATCAGATGGTCGGGATAAGCGCTGCGCAGCCGTTCCAACAGATAGAAATCGGCAGCGGTAAATTTAACGCCGACGATTTTTGGATTGGCAAAGAGTTCACCAAATTGCGACAGGCCAATATCCATCCCGGTGAGGAAAGGAATGGAGTAAACAATCATGCGGTTATCCACCGCTGCGACAATGTCGAAGTAATATTGTTTGACTTCTTCAAAAGTAAATTTGTAATAAAACGGGGTGACGGCAGAAATGGCCTGATAGCCCAAACCGGTGG
>NZ_CALJAH010000306.1 GCF_938028185.1 uncultured Cardiobacterium sp.
GTCGGCGATAGAGCGGGTAATCGCCTGGCGAATCCACCAGGTGGCGTAGGTGGAGAATTTGAAGCCCCGGCGGTATTCAAATTTGTCCACCGCTTTCATCAGGCCGATGTTGCCTTCCTGGATGAGGTCGAGGAATTGCAGGCCACGGTTGGTGTATTTTTTGGCGATGGAGATGACGAGGCGCAGGTTGGCTTCGACCATTTCTTCTTTGGCGCGTTTGGCCTGGATTTTGCCGATGGAGAGGCGCTTGTGGATTTCTTTGAGCTGCGGGATGCTCATGCGGTAGCGTTTTTCGATGTCCAGGTATTTTTCTTGTTCGACCTGGATTTCGGTGATCATGCCTTTCAGTTTTTCCGCGTATTTGCGCCGCTGTTTGCTGTGGCCAACAATCCAGTCGGGGTTGGTTTCGTTGCCGGGAAATTCCTGGATGAAGGTTTTGCGCGGCATCCCGGCGCGCTCGATGATGAGGCGCATCAGACGGCGTTCGATGTCGCGGATTTCTTCGTTCGGGATGTTCAGTTGGGCTTCCATCAGGTCGATGGTTTTTTGCGGGAAGGAGAAGGCGGCGATGTATTCTTTGATTTCGCCGTGCAGTTTCTGGTTTTTTTTGTCGTCCAGCATTTTGCCCTTGTTGAGCGAGGCCATCAGTTTTTTGTGGATGGCGGCCAGTTCGAGCAGTTTTTCCCGTGCCTCTATCAGTGCGTCCTGGTTGTTCGGCGCGTCTTCCGGCGGTGCGGCGCTGTCGTCGTCTTCGTCGTCGTCACTGCCGCTGACGAGGGTGTCGCTGTCTTCGTCGTCGTCGCTGCTTTCGGGGATTTCTTCTTCTTTGTTGGCGTAGGGGTCGCCGTAGCCGTTGACGAGGTCGCTCAGGCGGCCTTCGCCGTTCTCGGTCTTGGCAAATTCTTCGAGCAGGGCGGAGACGGCCAGCGGAAATTCGGCGAGCGTTTGCTGCACGGTGTTGAGTCCGGCTTCGATGCGTTTGGCGATAGCGATTTCGCCTTCACGGGTGAGCAGGTCAACCGCGCCCATTTCGCGCATATACATCCGCACCGGGTCGGTGGTACGGCCTATTTCGGCTTCGTTGAGGGCAGCGGCGCTGGGGACTTCTTCTTCGTCGTCGGTAGCGATGACGCCGCCGTCTTCCTGGGCGCTTTCGACGACGTCAATGCCCATTTCGACGATGAGCGCGATCATTTCGTCGTATTTGTCGCCTTCCAGGGCGTGTTCCGGCAGCGCTTCGTGGATTTCTTCGTAGGTCAGGAATCCTTGTTCGCGGCCGCGGGCAAGCAGTTCTTTGACTTCGTCCTGGACGTCATATTCTTCTGGCTCTTGCTCAAAATCACTCATGGTTTATCCCGTTGTTGTAAATGTCGAAATCTGGTCGTCTTTTATGCGGGCGACGGAGAATTTTTCAAGCCGTGCCTGTTGTGCGGCGTGGCTTTTTTGCAGGTTGGCAAGCATATCGGCAAATTCGGCGCATTGTTGTGTTGCGTCCAGCCGTGCCAGCAGTTTGGCGGCAGCGGTGACTGCCTCGTAAACGCCATGTTGGCGCAGGAATGTTTCGGCGTGTGTGCGGCTCGCTTCGCCGCTTTGCAGGGCGTAGCAGAGCAGCCAGAACAGTTGCAGTTCGGCGTCTTCCGGCGGATATTCCCAACGGCGCAGCGGCAGCGCGCACTGGGGTTGCAGCAGCAGCCGCGCCATCAGCTGGATGCCTTTGTCTTTGGGTTTGACTATCGGCATTTCGCGCGGCCGCCAGGCGGGGACGGCGCTGCGTGCAGGTGTGGCGCCAGCGGAAAGCGTCAAGACCGGCAGCTCAAAGCGTTTCATTACTTGCGCGCGCAGGATTTCGCGGAAATCGGCATCGGGCAGCAGCTCCAGCCAGCGCTGTGCTTCACCCGCCAGTTCGGCTTGTGCTTCGGCGCTGCGTTGTGCGTCCGCGCCGTCGTCCAGCGTTTGCAGGAAGTAGGCGGAGGCGGGCAGGCTGGCGTCCATCGCCTGCTGGAAGGCGGCAACGCCCGCTTTTTCGACGAGCGAGTCGGGGTCTTCGCCGGCAGGCATGAACATGAAGCGCCATTCGTGCTGTTTGTCGTGCTGGCTGAAGACGGCTTCCAGCGCCTTGCGCGCCGCTTTTTGTCCGGCGGTGTCGCCGTCAAAGGAGAAGTAGATTTTCTCCGCGCGTTTTTTCAGTTGGCTGATATGGGTCTCGCCGATGGCGGTGCCGAGGGCGGCAACGGCGTTTTTGATGCCGTGCTGCCACAGTTTGATGACGTCCATATAGCCTTCGGTGACGAGCAGGGTACGTTCGCGCGTCTGCATCGCCTGATAGAGGCCGTAGAGTTCGTGGCGCTTGTTGAACCACGTCGTTTCCGGCGAGTTCAGGTATTTTGGCTGCGCCTCGCCCATCGCCCGCGCGCCAAAGGCGATGACTTTGCCTTTGTGGTTGTGGATGGGGAAGATGACGCGCTCGCGGAACCAGTCGTAATGGTGGTCGTCTTTGACGCCAACCAGGCCGACGTCCTGCAACAGTTGCAGCGGGTATTTGCTGCCGAGGTGCGCCAGCAGGGCGTTGCCGGGCGGGGCGTAGCCGAGCTGGAAGGTATCAACGGTCGCTTTTTTCAGGTTGCGCTGGCGCAGGTAGTCGCGCGCCGCCTTGCCGCTGTCGCTGTAAAACGCTTCGTGGAAATAGGCTGCCGCGTCAGCCAGGCATTCGAGCCCCAGATCGTAGCGGTCTTTTTCTTGCGGGTCGCTTTGGCGACCATCGTCTTCGTAGGGGACGTCCAGCCCGTTGTATTCGGCGAGCCGCTCCACTGCTTCCGGGAAGGGCAGGTTGTCGTAGTCCATCAGGAAGCGGATGGCGTCGCCGCTAACACCGCAACCGAAGCAGTGGTAAAAGCCTTTTTGGGTATTGACGCTGAAGGACGGCGTTTTTTCGTCATGAAACGGGCAGCAAGCCCAGTGGTTGCTGCCCGATTTCTTGGTGAAGGTGATACGAGACGACAACAGCGCGAGCAAATCGGTTCGCGCTGTCAGTTCGTCAATGAACGGTTTGGGGATGCGTTTTGCCATCGGCAGCCGTCGGCCCGCCTCCAGCTTAGGATTGTTGTAACAGGGTGCGCAGGTACTGGCTGACGAAAGCCATGTCGGCGCGGCCTTCCAGTGCGGGTTTGAGCGTCGCCATCAGCGGCTTCATTGATGCCATTTCGCTGGGCAGGCCGGAGGCGGCGAGTGCTTTGTCCACGGCGGCGCGGATTTCGTCCTCGCTCAGTGCCTGCGGCAGGAATTGCTGGATGATGGCGATTTCCGCTTCTTCGTGTTCCGCGAGGTCAAGGCGGTTGGCCGTGCGGAACTGTTGCGCGGCATCCTGGCGCTGTTTGACCTGGCGCACCAGTTCGCGCAGGGCGATTTCATCGGTGATTTCCACGCGCTGATCAACTTCTATCTGCTTGAACGCCGCGCTTACCATGCGCAGCGTTTGCAGCGTTGCTTTTTCTTTGTTGATCATTGCCGCCTTGATGGCGGCATTGACGTTTTCGCGGATGCTCATCGTGCTCAGTACAGACGTTCGAAGCGGCTACGTTCTTTTTTCAGGCGGCGGGTATTGCGCTTGACGGCGGCGGCAAGTTTGCGCTTGCGTTCCTGGGTCGGTTTTTCGTAGAACTCGCGGCTGCGGACTTCAGCCAGCACGCCGGCTTTTTCCACGGAGCGCTTGAAGCGGCGCAGGGCGATATCGAACGGTTCGTTGTCTCGTACTTTTACACTTGGCATTACATTCCTCGTTGGTTAAAAAAAGGGTTTAAAGAAGGCGCGCATTATAGTCGTGCCGTCTTAAAAATCAACGGGATTTTGCGGCTTCCCGCGCCGCTTTTCGCGCCTCGCGGCGGGCTTTGCGGCGGCTGCCGTCATAATTGTGCAGAATCGTTCCGGTTTGCAGGGAAATGGAGAGAATACAAACGGGTATGCCCCAAAGTGGCTGCCCCCACAACCACATCACCCCGCCAAAAAACAGGTGCAGCGGCGCAAGCAGGGCAAGGGCGGCATACGGTTTGCCCTGCCGCCGCCACACGCCGGGGAGGAAATATAAAAGCGGCAACAGTGTCAAAACAAAGCCGAGCGACATTTGTTTGAGATTGCCTGTCCAATGCAAAACAAATCCCGCGCCATAGATAAAAACCAGCGCCAGTTGCGAACCGAGCGTGAGATAAAACCCTTTATCCTGTCGAGTCATGCGAAATCCCGCGAAAGAAAGCGCCGCATTATAGCGGGCTTTTTCGCGCGTATAATGCCGCCGCTTTTTTGGAGACCCGCAATGCAAAACCTCAAAGAAATCCTCGTTGGCATCCAGATGCTCTTCGTTGCCTTTGGCGCGCTGGTACTGGTGCCGCTGCTCACCAACATCAGCCCCGCTGTCGCCCTGCTCTCCGCCGGTATTGGCACCCTCTGCTTCCAGCTCTTCACCGGGCGGCAGGTGCCGATTTTCCTCGGCTCGTCATTCGCCTTCATCGCGCCACTCATTGCCGCCATCAACCAGTGGGGACTGGCGGCGACGCAGGGCGGCATCATCGCCGTCTCGCTCGTCTATCTCGCGCTCGCCGTGCTGGTACGCCTCATCGGCACCGGCTTCATTGACCGCCTCTTTCCGCCGGTGGTGGTTGCGCCGGTCATCATGGTCATCGGCCTCTCGCTTGCCCCCGCCGCCGCCAACATGGCAATGGGGCTGACCGGCGACGGCGGCGCCGCCCTTTATGCCAAGGGCCCGGCGCTCATCAGCGCAGGCGTGGCGCTGGCGGCAACCATAGCCGTTGCCCTCTACACCCGTGGTCTGACCAAACTGCTCGCCGTTTTCGCCGGTATCATCGCCGGATACATCGCCGCCAGCCTGCTCGGCCTGACCAACTTCGACGCGGTACGACAAGCGCCGTGGTTCGCCGCCCCGCCCGTGACCCCGCCCGCGTTCAACCTCGAAGCCATCCTCTTCCTGCTGCCGGTCGCCCTCGCCCCTGCCATTGAGCACATCGGCGACATCGCCGTTATCAGCCAGATTTGCGACAAGCCCTTCCTGAAAAACCCCGGCCTGCACCGCACCCTCGCCGGTGACGGCGTCGCCATCGCCATTGCCGGATGCCTCGGCGGCCCGCCCGTCACCACCTATTCCGAAGTCACCGGCGCCGTCTCCATCACCGGCGCGAAAAACCCGCGCATCATGACCTACGCCGCCCTCACCGCCATCGTCCTCGCCTTCTCCGGCAAACTCGCCGCCATCCTCAGCAATATGCCGACGCCCATCATGGGCGGCATCATGCTGCTGCTCTTCGGCTCCATTGCGGCGATGGGCGCGCGTTCCCTGCTCGCGCCCAACGCCAACGTGCGCAGCGAACGCAGCGTCATCATCATCGCGGTGACACTGGTCGCGGGACTGGGACACCTCTCGGTGGACCTCGGCTTCGTCCATCTGGAAGGCATCGGCCTCTCCGCCATCATTGCCATCCTCCTCAACCTCGTCCTGCCGCAACCGGCAGACGACGGCAACGCCAACTGACCATGAAACGCGCCCGCGCCCCCGGCAAAATTATCCTGAGCGGCGAGCACGCCGTCGTTTACGGCGCCCCCGCCATCGTCTGCGCCATCCGCCGCTATACCACCGTCGGCTTCGCACCGCTGCACCGCAGCTGCACCATCCGCACCGCGCTTAGCGGCATCTCCGCGGGCAAACACTACCGCACCGCCGCGCTGCACCGCCTCAAGGACAAACTCGACCAGCGCTTTGAGCAGTACAGCCGTGGCGAACGCGCCGTACAAAACATCCTGCGCCGCCCGGATGACCTCGTCATCTACAGCCTCGCCACCCTCTTCCAGCACCTGCCGATGCCCGGCTTCAGCGAGAACCGCCACCTGCCCGTGCCGGGGCGGCTGAGCAGCCACAGCGAACTGCCGCTGGGCGCGGGCATGGGCTCCTCCGCCGCCGCCATCGCCGCCACCCTCGTCCTCTACGAACACCTGCTGGGGCGCCCGATGAGTGCGCAACAGCGCTTCGAGCGCGTCCGCTTCTGCGAACGCCTGCAACACGGCAAAGGCAGCGCCATTGACGCCGCCGCCACCGTTTACGGCGGCCTGCAAACCCTGCAAGACGGCAATCCGGCGCCGCTTGCCGCCACCCTCGGCGACGGCTGGTACTGGATACTCTCCGGCATCCCCGTCGTCAGCACCGGCGAATGCGTCGCCCACGTCCGCCAGCACCACGGCAACGACCATGCCTTGTGGCAACAATTCACGGCGACCACGCACGACCTGCAACACGCACTCACCCGTCGCGCCGACCCGCGCCCGGCCTTGCGCGAAAACCATCGCCTGCTGGCACACATTGGCGTCGTTCCTGCCCCGGCAGCGGCACTCATCCACGACATCGAAGCCGCAGGGGGTGCAGCCAAAATCAGCGGCGCGGGCGCACACCGGGGCGACGGCGGCGGCATCATCCTCGCCTGGCACCCCGACCCGCAGGCCATCCCCGCCCTGCTCGCGCCCTGCCCTACCCTCACCTGGGACGCGCTGCATCCCGCCGAACAGGGCGCGCACCTTCTGCCGGACGCGGAGGATGACGTGGCAACAGCCTGTATCAATTCGGAAAATCGCAGTATTCCGGGTGATTCCGCGCAGTAACGGATATAGCGATATTCGGATTACCCGCATTAAAAAAACCGCGCCGGAGCGCGGTTTGCTTGCAGGGATGGCAGTGTTATTGGCGAATGGCACCGAAGCTGCCGGAGAGGCGTTGCACGGTGTCGCTGAACAGGCCGCCGAGTTCGCGGGCATTGTCGCCGTAGAAGTGGCCGCCGCTGCTGACGGCAGCGCCGTTAGCGGTAGCGAAGCTGTTACCGTTGATGGTGGCATTGATGTTCACCGGCGTGAAGGTCACGCTACTGCTTTTCGAGGTGATGGTGCCGTTTAGGGTTTTGGCGGCGAAGTCGGCGGTGAAACGGCTGTCTCCGGTGCCGGCCTCACCATTGCGGACAAAGGCCGCCTGCCCGACGTATTGAGCGGTGCCGTTGCCCGGCATGCTGGCGGTTAGCCTGCCTTGGCTGAAGATGTAGTCTTCGTTGCCGGATTTGATGTAGCCGTAGCTACTATCCCGGTAGTCGAAGTTGCTGACGACAAAGATTTCATAGCTTTTGCCGTCTTTGCTGAGGATATGAGTCGTCGTGATGCTGCCGTCATCGTTAGGACGACGCAGGCTGAACTGTTTGCCGTTGACGTTCAGGGTAGTGAGGTAGTCGCTGCCGATATTGAGGGTGCGGTGGCTGCTGTTGATGGTGCTGCCACTGGGGACGACGACCGCCGTGCCGCGATAGATGCCGTTTACGCTGTTACCGGCGTTGTTGCCGGGGATATTGGCGGGCGGCGTGCCGGGATCAAGCGGCGGATTATTGTCGCCACCACCACCGCCACCGCAGGCGGTCAGTAGCAGGGCGGTGCTCAAGCTCAGGGACAGGTGGATGCTGGTTTGCATGGGATACTCCTTATTAGTGGGGGGATGGTTCACAGGGCTTCGTCGTCCAGTTCGCCGGTGCGGATGCGCACCACCCGCTCCAGCGGGGTGACGAAGATTTTGCCGTCGCCGATTTTGCCGGAGTTGGCGGTGTCGCGGATGGTTTCGATGACCTGTTCGGCGAGGTCGTCGCCAACGGCGATTTCCAGCTTGAGTTTTGGCAGGAAGTCGATGACGTATTCGGCGCCCCGGTAGAGTTCGGTATGCCCTTTTTGCCGCCCGAAGCCTTTGACTTCGGTGACGGTGATGCCTTGCACGCCGATGTCCGAGAGTGCCTCGCGCACGTCGTCCAGCTTGAAGGGCTTGATGATGGCCGTGATCATTTTCATGGCGTGTCCTCAACCCAGCTGGTAGAAATCGGCATCGAGGTCGCTGTAGCGGCGTGGACGGTAGCCGTGGCGTTTGTGGAAGTGGCGGTCGATGTTTTCATGCACATCCAGCACCATCGCAAAAATCGCCATGCGCATGGTGACGCCGTTGTCCGCCTGGCGGAAGATGGCGAGGTTGGGCAGGTCGTCGAGGTCGGTGGCAAGATCAAACGCGCCGGGGCGGCTGTCGCGCGGCAGCGGGTGCATGATGACCACGTCTTTTTCGGCGTAGTTTTCAATGGCGGCGCGGTTGATGCGGTAGTCTTCGCTGTAGCCTTCCATTTCTTCGCCGCCTTCGATGCGTTCGCGCTGGATGCGGGTGGCGTAGATGACGTCGGCGCCGCGCAAACCGCTGCTGATGCTGTCGAACTCGCGCACGTGGTGGCCGGCGGCCTTGAGGCTGTCAAGCAGCACTTGCGGTGCGGCAAGCGCCGGCGGGGCGATGAAGTGGAAGGTGATGTTGCGGAACAGACGCAGCAGGCGGCAGAGCGACTGGATAGTGCGCCCGTGTTTGAGGTCGCCGGCAAGCGCAATGGTCATGCCGTCGATGCTTTTGCCGAGGCGGCGAAATTCGCTGTCGATGGTGTAGTAATCCAGGAGCGCCTGGCTGGGGTGTTCGCCGGTGCCGTCGCCCGCGTTGATGACCGGCACGCGGATGTTTTTCGCAAATTGCGCGACCGAGCCGGTTTCCGGGTGGCGCATGACGATGGCGTCGGCATAGCCGCTGATGACGCGCGCGGTGTCGGCGAGCGATTCGCCCTTGGAAAGCGAGGAGAAGGTGAAGCCGGTAGTATCGCAAACGCGACCGCCGAGACGCGAAAAGGCAGTGTGGAAGCTGATGCGGGTGCGGGTGCTGGCTTCAAAGAACAGGTTGGCCATGACCGCGCCGTCCAGGACGTCGCAGCGGTACTGACGGCGCGCGACGGGTTCGAGGGTTTGCGCGACGGCAAGGATTTTTTCAAGATCGCTGCGGTTGAACTGGTCGATAGAGAGGATGTGTTTGCCTGCAAGGGACATGGTTTTGCTCCGTGGGAATTTGCCGCATTATATAGCGATTGTTTTTACCGGGAGTACGTGATGATAGCCTTGATTCAGCGGGTTTCCAGCGCAAGCGTGTGGGTGGAAGGTTTGGAAGTTGCCGCGATTGATGGCGGCCTGCTCGCCTTGATTGGCATTGAAAAGGCCGACACCGCGGCGAATGCGGCGCGCCTGCAACAAAAACTGCTGAACTACCGCGTTTTCCCCGATGACGAAGGGCGGATGAACCGTAATGTGCGCGAGGCGGGCGGCGGACTGCTGCTGGTATCGCAGTTCACCCTGGCGGCGAATACGACGAAGGGCAACCGCCCCGGTTTTGACCCGG
This sequence comes from uncultured Cardiobacterium sp., assembly GCF_938028185.1. Classification (GTDB taxonomy): domain Bacteria; phylum Pseudomonadota; class Gammaproteobacteria; order Cardiobacteriales; family Cardiobacteriaceae; genus Cardiobacterium. Next base: position 9,272 of record NZ_CALJAH010000306.1, read on the forward strand.
CAATGCCACCGGCGGAAGCGGAGCCATTTTTCGCCCGCTTCTGTGCGGAGATGCAGGCGCTGTATGCACCCGTCCAATGCGGCATTTTTGGCGCGGAGATGCAAGTGCGACTGGTCAATGAAGGGCCGGTGACGTTCTGGTTGCAGACGTAGGCGTAACGTCAACGGATAGCGTCGCTACAAACAAAAACGCTGCGTGTCCATAAGGAAGCACGCAGCGTTGCGGGTGTTTTAGGCGGGTCGCTTAGCGACGGTAGCCGCCGTTGTAGTAACCGCCGTTGTTGTAGGTCGGCTGTTGTTGCGGGTAGTAGCCGCCGTTGTTGTAAGTGGGCTGTTGTGGCTGAACGTAACCGCCGTTGTTGTAACCGGTGCCGTCCGGGGTGCGCACCTGGCTGCCGATGAGACCGCCGATGGCCGCGCCGGTGAGCGTTGCTTCGGTGTCTTTGCCCCAGAGGTTGCCAGCGGCGGCACCGACAGCGGCGCCAATGGCGGCGTTGCGCGCGGTGGTCATGCCGGACTGGTTCGGCGGGGTGACGGCGCTACAGGCGGCAAGGCCGGTAATCATCAGGGCGGCAAGCGAGGTTTTGATGAGGGGGTTTTTCATGGTTTGGTCTCCGTTGTTTTTGGGTTGGGCAAAAGAGTAGTGCAATTTTGCAACAGGCGTAGTGTCAATTCTGCAACGTTTCTTTTGCCTGTTTTATCCGCGCTTTGACCTGCGCCGGGGCAGTGCCGCCGAAGTGGTCGCGCGCGTTCACCGAGCCTTCCAGCGTCAGGCTTTGGTAAACGTCTTCGGTGATGGCGGGCGAGAGCGCTTGCAGGTCGGCGAGCGGCAGCGCGTCCAGGGTGCAATCGCGCTCAATGGCGAGATGCACCGCGCGGCCGACGATTTCGTGCGCATCGCGGAATGGCACGCCGTGGCGGACGAGGTAGTCGGCCAAATCGGTGGCGGTGGAGTAGCCCGCCCCGGCGGCGCGGTACATCGCCGTATGGTTCGCCTCAATTGCCGGAATCATGTCGGCGAAGGCGCGCAGGCAGGCGAGCACGGTATCCAACGTGTCAAACAGCGGCTCCTTGTCTTCCTGGTTGTCCTTGTTATAGGCGAGCGGCTGGCTTTTCATCAGGGTGAGCAGGGCGGTGAGATGGCCGTAAACGCGCCCGGTTTTGCCGCGCACCAGTTCGGGGACGTCCGGGTTTTTTTTCTGCGGCATGATGGACGAGCCGGTGCAGAAGCGGTCGGCAATGTCGATGAAGCCGAAGCGGGGCGACATCCACAAAATCAGTTCTTCGGACAGGCGGCTCAAATGCACCATGACGAGCGAGGCGGCGGCGGTGAATTCGATGGCGAAGTCGCGGTCGGACACGGCGTCGAGCGAGTTTTGGCAGATTTGTTCGAAGCCCAGGAGCGCG
>NZ_CALJAH010000307.1 GCF_938028185.1 uncultured Cardiobacterium sp.
TTGACGAAGGTGCAGTATCAATGGCTGCGCGACGGCGCGGAAATCAGCGGCGCGACGGGCGCGAGCTACACCCTGACCGCAAACGAGGTGGGCAAGACCATCACCGTGCGCGCGGTCTATACCGACAACGGCGGCCATAGCGAAAGCGTACAAAGCACCGCCACCGCTGCTGTCACCGACCCGACCAACCCGAACCCACAACCGCCGCAGCCGCCGCAAAACCACGAAGGCAGCGTCACCGTCAGCGGTGAAGCGAAAGTGGGCAGCGAGCTGCAAGCGACCGTTGCCGACGAAGACGGCGTTGACTTGACGAAGGTGCAGTATCAATGGCTGCGCGACGGCGCGGAAATCAGCGGCGCGAACGGCGCAAGTTACACCCTGCAAGCCGAAGACGCCGGTCACAAGATTAGCGTCAAGGCGAGCTACACCGACAACGGCAACCACGCCGAAAATCTCACCAGTGCTGAAACTGGCAGCGTCAGCGACGGCAATACCCCGCCGCAAAACCACGAAGGCACCATCACCGTGACCGGCGAAGCCAAAGTAGGCAGCGAACTGCAAGCAACCGTCACCGATGAAGACGGCGTTGACCCGGCGAAAGTGCAGTATCAATGGCTGCGCGACGGTGAGGTCATTGCTGATGCTGGCGGCAGCAGTTATCGGCTGGTCGCAGACGATGTGGGTCACAAGATCAGCGTCAAGGCGAGCTATACCGACAACGGTAACCACGCCGAAGTATTAACCAGTACTGGGACGGACACAGTTGCCAACTTGCCTGCACCAACGCTGGAACGCGATCCGCAGCATCAGGGCGGTATTATTGCCAGACCGGCGGATGGCGCGGACTATATGGAAGTCCAATACCGCGCTGAATATGGCGCGAAGGAATCCACGATTGTGCGTAAAGATCCGACGACGGGCGAATGGAGTGCGTCTGGTGCGTATCAGAGTCTAGATGCGAAGACCGGCGAGGTAGTCATTCCTCCGAATGCGGTTGAAGACGGTACTACGGTTCGGGCTTATAACAGCATCGGTGAAAACGGCAAGGGTGGTCATAGTGATACGGTGGAAGTGACTGCAGACAACGATCTCTCTACTGTCGGATTGCCGGAAATTACGCAGGATAGTGCTCATCAGGGCGGCATGATCATCAAACCCGGTGCAAACTCGGATACGTTGGAAATTTCCTACACCGACGAGAAGGAGCAGGCACATCAGCTCACCGTTTACAAAGATCAGTTCGACAACGATCAATGGAAAGGCAAGGATTTGCCTGAAGGCGTGCAGGTTGATGCCACAAGCGGCACGGTGACGCTGGCGCCGCAGGTGGTGAAAGACCGGAGCGAAGTGCAGGCACGGAGCGGCGATTCTGCCGGCAATGATTTCAGTGACTATGTCAAGGGAATCAGTGATGTCAACGGAGTGATGCCGAATCAGCCGGGTAGTGTTGCCATTAGTGGCGAAGCGAAGGTTGGCAGCGACCTCACCGCTACAGTGACGGATGCCGACGGCGTGCCGGAGACGGTGCAATATCAATGGCTGCGCGACGGCACGCCGATTGGTGGTGCGACCGGCAACAGCTACACGCTGCAAGCGGAAGACGCCGGACACAAAATCAGCGTGCGTGCGACCTATCGCGACAACGCACAGCACGATGAAACACCGACCAGCAGCGAAACGGACAGCGTGGCGGATAACGTGCAGCCGAACCAGCCGGGACAGGTTGCCATCAGCGGTAGTCACAAAGTGAACGAACCGTTGACGGCAACGGTAAACGATGCTGATGGTGTGCCGGATAATGGCGTGCAATACCAGTGGTTCAACGCCGGTACCGGCAAGGACATCGCCGGAGCGACGGGCAACAACTATACGCCGGGTGTGGCCGATGCCGGACAGAAATTCGGGGTGCGTGTCAGCTATCAGGACAACAAGGGGCATGAAGAGAACCTCACCGTCTCCGACGATGCCGTGGTGCAATCGGCAGGAAAACCGACGGTTGGCCTGATTGGTCCGAATGCCGTCAACGAAGGCGGACAGGGCAACTACATCCTGAAGCTGGACAAACCGACCCACGAAGATGTGACAGTCACTCTTGAAGCGACATCCTACTTCAATGGACCGGCGCCGAAAGACATCGTGTACAACAAGACCGTGCGCATTCCGGCAGGCGAAACAGAAGTGACTGTGCCGCTCTCGGTGAAAGACGACCATGAAATCAAAAGCGGCTCGTTTGGACTTGGTATTACGGGTGCCAGCGGGGCGGATGTTTCCACGGATGCCAAACAGGTGACTACCCGCGTCATCGACAATGACGCGGCGGAAGGCTTGCCATCGGTCAATATCAGCACCGATCGGCCTATGTTGACCGCAGGTGAAACGGCGACCTACAAGGTGACCCTGAGCAAACCAGCCAACCATGCGGTGACGATGGATATCCGCGTTGATGGCAGTCTCAAGGTGGGAACAGGCGATGACAGCGACCTTAAACTAAGTACGCAGAAAATTACCATCCCCGCCGGGGAAACAGAGGCGACCTTCACGGCATCAGCCAAGTCGGACAGCGTTGCCGCCGGCCAGACGACGACTTTCCACCTCGCGCCAGACAACCTGCAAGGCGCTGAAATGGGCAAAGATCCGCGTTGGGGCGGCCCGCAAAACAACGAAGTCAATGGCAGCATCAATGGCGCCAACAGTACGCCACAAGTGATGCTGGTAGGTGATGATGCCGTGGTCCGCGAAGGCGACCAGGTCACTCTCAAAGTACAACTGAGCCACGCAACCGATCACGACGTCAGCGTCACCGTGCGTAGTGGCAGTTACGATGGCAGTTCCTTTGTCGAAGGCGGGACGCAGACAGTCACCATTCCGAAAGGGCAGACCAGTACCAGCTTCACGCTGACAACAAAAGACGACCAGGTCGCACGTGCCGTCAATCATGCAGACGTCTTCATCGAAAACGCGAACGGTGCGGAAATTGCCCGTTACCGCGCGCACAGCGTCAGCATCAATGCGCTGGACAACGACGCCCACCCGGCGCCGACGGCAACGAAAGACGGGAATGGCATGATTAACCTTACGCCGGGCTTTGACATCAGCCAAGAAAACAACCAGCTTGCCTATATGCAAGTGCGCTTCACCGATCGTAGCGGACAAACCTACGAACTGCGCGCCAAACTGGACAACCATGCTTTCAGTAACCAGTGGGGTTTTGCAGACGGCTACGGTATCAACAGCTTTAGCGGCGTCACCATCGACAAACAAACAGGCACCGTCACCATCCCGCAAAGCCTGCTGCAACCGGGCAGCGAAGTAAGTGCGCAGAACCACAACGACCCGTATGGCAGCGCCGCCAGCGCGACGACAACGACACAGGCCGACGCGACGTCGACGGAAAACGTGCCGACCCCGCCGGAAGAAACCAAACCGGCCGAAGCCGCGACGGCACCCGGTGGCGCGTTGCACCACGAAACGCCGGTCATCGCGCACGGCAGCGAAGACGACACCGCCGCACACCACGCGGGCGGCGACAGCCACCACGGCCTGCACGTCAGCGACGGCATCGACACCGCCGCCTACAGCGGTCTGGTGAACCTTGACGGCGAAGAGCTACTGCACTACCTCGGCGAACACAGCGCCGAACTGCTTGCCGCCACGCAACAGCACGGCACGCACGCGCTGCACGGTGGCGCAGGCGATGACGTCCTCGTCGCCGGACACGGTGCGGAATTGCTCAGCGGTGGCGCGGGGGCGGATACCTTCGCGTATCTGCTCGACAGCCATGACGCCAGCGGCTGGAACGAACCGGGCAAAATCCTCGACTTCAACCCGCAGGAAGGCGACCGCATCGTCCTCGCCGGAGGCAGCGGCACCAAGGCCAGTGTCAGCAGCGACGAACACGGCCAACACCTGCACGTCAGCGATGACGCCGGACACACGCGCACCATCGACATCGCCAGCCAGGGCGGCAAGACCCTCAGCGCGGAGGACATCCTCTCGCACGTGGACATCGCGCCGAAAGGCTACAGCGAGCCGTCGTACACCGCGCCGCAAACCCACCACCTGCCGCAAGATGACCACAGCCATCTCATTTAACGGCTAAAAACCGGGCGCCTGTCGTATCATAGCGACGGGCGCTTCGGCGCACCTTAGCAATCCTCACAAAGCCCTGTACGGTGTTGCGCCTCCTTGCCGTACAAAAACGTACTGCCTTCGGCGGCGCGCCTTGTACAGAACTTTGTGAGTATCGCTATATCACCCAGGAACACACGAAAAAACAGGAAAGCAACAACATGGCACAGTTCAACCTTACCCTGAAGGACGCCGCCGGCAACGCCGTTGGCCAGTACAACATCGAAACCGCGGGCGCAGCCCAACACATCCAGGCCGTGGATGGCGTTTACTACCAAATCACCGACCTTGCCACCGGCATCGGCCCGGAGAGCATCATTACCGACCGCGTCGGCGACAACCTGCTCGTCTCCTTCGATCGTGACCAAAGTGCCGACCTTGTCATCGAAAACTACTTCAGCCAGGGACAGCCGGGCGCACTCGTCGGCCTGCAAGAAAACGGCGGCCTCTTTAACTATCCCGTCGCCACCATGCCGGAGCACGTCCTCGCCGAAGAAATCGCCGCTGCCGATACCCTGAACGCCGATACCCCGTCCAGCGTCACCCCGCTCGCCATCCTTGGCGGCGTCGCCCTCGTCGCCGGGGGCATCGCCCTGGCCAGCCACGACAGCGGCAAAGGCGGTGGCAATACGCCCGCCCCGGCGCCGCCCGTACCTGAACCGCCGCCCTTCAAACCCACCCCCGGCCACGATACCCAGCCGGGCAATACCATCAACCCGTCGCCGGAACCGCTGCCCAACCCCAATCCGGGTTCGCCCGGCCCGAACCCGTCGCCCTCACCCTCACCGGGCGGCAACGGCAGCAATCCCAACCCGCAAACGCCCGGACAGCCCGGCATCCCCAACCCGAATCCGGATGCCTACAAACCGCATCTCGAAAATGACAGCGTTATCGCCAAGCGCGGCGACATCACCACCATCAACGTCACCAAAAACGACACCGACCCGCAGGGCGACATTGACCCCGACACCGTCAAACTGATTGACAAGGACGGCAAGGAAGTCAGCACCCTCGTGGTGGACAAACAGGGCACCTGGAGCGTCAGCCGTGGCGGCAACGTCACCTTCACCCCGCTGGAGAGCTTCAAAGAAGGCAACCCCGACCCGGTCGAATACACCCTGCGTGACCGTCTGGGTAACCCCAGTAGCAACAAGGGCAAAATCAGCATCAGCTACGACGACGCCGACGCCAACCACGAAGGCAAAGTCGAAATCGGCGGCGAAGCCAACGTCGGCGAAACCCTGAAAGCCAACGTTTCCGACGAAGACGGCGTACCGAAAGAAGGCGTCAAATACCAGTGGCTGCGCGACGGCCAGGAAATCGCTGGCGCCACCAAAGCAGAATACACCCTGACCGACGCCGACAAAGGCGGCGTTATCAGCCTGCACGTCGAATACACCGACGAAAAAGGCCATGCGGAAGCGCGCTCCGCCCGCATGAGCGAAGCGGTCGATGACGCCATCGTGCCGCGCCCGGAAAAAAACCACGAACCGACAGGCAAAGTTGAAATTACAGGCGAACCCAAAGTGGGCGCGACCCTCACCGCCAGCAACAGCCTGCAAGACCAGGATGGCATGGGGCCTGTCACCTACCGCTGGTATGCCGACGGCAAAGAAGTGGGACAGGGCACGAGCTACACCCTGAGCGCCGGTGACAAAGGCAAAATCATCAAAGTCCGGGCGGAATACACCGACGGACAAGGCTACGTCGAAAAAGTGAACAGTGCGAAAACCGCGCCCGTCTTTGACGACAACAACACCCCGAATCCGAACCCGCAGCCGAATCCCAACCCGTCACCGAATCCGTCGCCCAATCCGAATCCCAACCCGACCCCGCATCCGCTCAACCACACCCCTGTAGGCAAAGTCACCATCACGGGCGAGGCGAAAGTCGGACAAACGCTGACCGCCGCCAACGATCTGAAAGACGATGACGGCATGGGAACCGTCACCTATCGCTGGTATGCCGATGGCAAAGAAGTAGGGCAGGGCGCGAGCTACACCCTCAAAGCGGAAGACAAAGGCAAGACCATCACCGTCAAGGCGGAATACACCGACGGCAAAGGTACCGCTGAATCCGTTGAAAGCGCGAAAACGGCGGAGGTCGCCGATGGCACCGCGCCGAGCCCGAATCCGTCGCCCAACCCTAATCCGCAGCCGAACCCCAATCCAAACCCGTCACCCAATCCCAACCCGCAACCGGGCGGCAACCATGAGCCGGTAGGCAAAGTCACCATCAGCGGCGAGGCGAAAGTCGGGCAAACGCTGACCGCCGCCAACGACCTGAAAGACGATGACGGCATGGGAACCGTCACCTATCGCTGGTATGCCGACGGCAAAGAAGTGGGGCAGGGCGCGAGCTACACCCTCAAAGCGGAAGACAAAGGCAAGACCATCACCG
>NZ_CALJAH010000308.1 GCF_938028185.1 uncultured Cardiobacterium sp.
GCCGCAGGGGCTGCGGTTTGCCGTCGCCGGTCAGATTGTTCACCGCATTTTTGCCGTCTTCCAGGAGGCCGGTGAAGACGTTTTCGCGCGGGGTATCGTCGCGTTTCGTGTCCTTGTCCGTCGCCCCGGCGCGTACTTCTTCCGGCGTCTTGCCGGTGATTTTGGCAAGCTCTGCCGCGACCTGTGCCGACACGTCCGGCGGTTCGCGGTTGGCCATTTCTTCCTGGCGCGCCTGCATTTGCCCCAGCGTCTCCTGCATTTGCGCCATCTGCGCCTGCAATTCGCTGTTTTGCCGATTGAGCGCGTTATTGCGCTCGGCAAGCCCCTGCACTTCCTGGTTGAGCTTGCTGTTGGTACTCGTGGACTGCTCGCGCAGCTGCTGGCGCAGGTTGTCGATTTCCCGCTGCCGTGCCTGGTCTTTTTCCTTCGCCTCGTCCGCCTGCTGCTTGAGGCGGGCGGTGAGGGTGCGCACTTCCTGCGAGTAGCTGATGTCGTCGTCGCTGCGCTCGGCCAGCGGCGACAGGTTGTTGCTGTTGTGGTTCCAGGCGGCCATGTCCGGGCTGCTGCGGAAGTACACGCTGACGCCGGCAATGCCCAGCACGGCGAGCAGGAACAGGGTGAGGACAATCTTGGCCATGCGCATGGTTAGCGGCCTCCTGATGCCTGGTTGAAGGGAACGTCGCTGATGAAGACCCAGATGGTGGTATCGTCCTGATGACCGCGCGGTTGCAGGGTCTCGTGCAGGGTGGCGACAAAGAGAAAGCGGCCACGGATGGCGCGCGGGTCGAACATTATCGGGTCGATGCCGGTGTTACGCGCCTGCACGGCGGTGATGTATTGCCCCTGATAGTGCCAGCTGTCCAGCACCTTCAGCTGCACCTTGCCCTGCCAGACGCGCAGCAGATGTTTGCCGATGAAGCCGTTTTTGACTTTGGCCGCCGGCAGGCCGCTGATGAGCCGCGCCGGGCCGAGGTAGTGCTGCATCGCAAAGGCGGCCATGTCGGTGTAGTCGTACTGCGGGGCGTTGTCGGTCAGCGTCACCCCGCCGCCGCTGTCCATGCCTTTGCCACCCGTCAGTTCGGCGACGAGAAAATCCGGCAGCCCGGCCTGCCGCGCCGCCTGTGCCGGGCTGGCGTTCTGCGCCTGCACCACCTGGGTCATCGCCGGGGTCAGCAGGCGGTACACGGTCTCGTCATCCCTGGCGGACGGGGTGGTGTGCAGGTCAAGCAGGATGACGTCACCGGCGGCGGTGGTGGCAATGGCGCGGCTGTTGCTGATTTGCCCGGTTGCCTTCCAGAACAGCGCGCCGTTGGGTTTGAGCAGGGTTTGCAGGCGCTCGCCGACGGCGGCGGGTACGTTCAGGTCAATCACCGCTTCGGGAAATTCGATACGGATTTCGCGGTTGACGGGCAGCGCAATGGACACCGGGTCATTGCTGAGGGTGATGTCCTTGCCGCCGGCCGTGGCGGCAATCAGCAGCAGGGCGAGGGGGCGCAGGCGGGTGTTCATCGGGCAGGCTCCAGTTTGTCCTTGTCGTAGGCAATGGCGCGCGGCTCCTCCCAGTAGCAGTCAATCGCCAGCCCCCACGGGTTGTATTGGGTCGGCACGGTGTTATGCACGATTTTCAGCGGGTACTGCATCGTCTGGTTGCGGGTGGTGACGCCGCCAACGTCGTCATCGAGCTGGTATTCGAGCACGACGTGCCAGAGGTCCCGGGAAATCCGCTGCGTCTTGCCGAGGTCGGCAATGGCGTTCTCGGTCGGCAGCAGGCGGCGTGAGCGCGCCTCGTAGAGGTTGGACTGGCGCTCGTAGCGGGTTTTGAGGTCGGTGTAGCAGGCGTTGGTGAGAAAGGCGCGGTACTGGTCCAGCGCCTGCGGAAACTCGGTCATGCAGTCCTTTTTGCAGAAATTGATGGACTCCCACAGGGTGCGGGCAAAGCCGTAAACGGTCTCGTTCGGCACGTCACCGCTTTTTTGCAGGAAGGCGCGCGAGATGTCGGGCGCGGTATAAACCGGAATGGCGTCCGGGTAGGTGGCGAATTTGTAGAGCGACAGGCCAACCATGAGCAGCAAAAACCAGATGATGCGGTTCTTGAAGCGGCCTTCCTGGGCCAGTTGCTCGTCTTTGCGTCTCGGTTGCACGGTTACTCCTGGTCGGATTTTGTGAGGGTGAGGCGGGGCTCTGCCCGCATCGGGGATTCAGGCAAGGCGTCCGCTGTGGCAGGGATGTCCGTGTCTGCTGTAGCAGGCAGGGCGTTGTCGTCCGCTGTGTCAGTAACGGCGGTTTCGGTTTTTTTCCGGCTCCATGGGAAAACCATGCCCTTGCCGGATGGCGGCGTCTCCCTGCTGCCTGCGGGTGTATTGCGGCTGCGTTTTTGCGCCTGCCGGGCGGCGTCCAGCAACGGATCATTGCGATTGCGCTCGCGCTGGTAGCGCGCAGCGGGCTGGATGAATTGTGGCCGTTTGTAAATCAGCGCGTGCAGCTCGTAGAACAGTGGCCGCCCGGCACGCAGGCTGGCAATGCGGTACAGGCGGCTGCGGGTAAACAGGTAGGTGATGCCCATCATCGACAGCATCCAGATGGGCACCAGGGTTGAGCCACGGAGAAAGGCGGCAGCGATCGCGGTGAGCAGGCTCGCCGCGAGTGCGCCAATCACCATGCCCCGGCGCAAGGCGGAGAAAATCTCGCTGCGGGTACAGCCCCAGAAAACGACGGGCTCCCGCTCCAGCTCGCTCAGGATGGCGCCGGGTTTCATGGTGGCAGCCCTATTTGCTCGGCCAGTAGGAATCGAATTTGCCCACCAGCTCAAACATGTAGTAACCGACCCACAGCGCCACGCCGATACCGATCAGGATCAGCAGCAGGATGAAGAAGAAATAGCCGATATTGCCGTCGCGCAATGCCTGGCGCAGCGCGGTAAAAATACTGAGGATGGCGTCGCCGAAGACGAAAATCATGATGACGAACGGCGCGGCAACTACGATCAGTTTGATGAAGAAGCCGAACATACTGTTCAGGTTCTTGTTGTCGCCTCCGGCAATGTTGATGCCGGACAGCGGGTTGGAGGTGCCGCCACCCTGGCTTTGTTGTGCCAGTGCGGGCAGGGACAAGAGCAGCAGGATAAAGGCGGCAAACAGCAGCCAGCGCAGCGTTTGCGGGTTTTTGAGGGGTTGGATAAGGGTCATAAATACTCCTGGGGGTTATAACAAAGAGAAAAACAGCAAAATCAGGGCAATGCCGCACATGACGAACAGCAGCTGGAACCAGGTGTCCAGCCCCGGCTGCCGTTGGCCGTTGCGCATCACCATCCCCAGCGCCAGCAGGGCGCTGCAGGCAAAGAGGATGACGATCAGCGTCAGCGTGCCGAAGGAGAGCATCCCGCTCATGGAATTGCCGCCCATGCCGGTCGCGGCATTGAAGGCGGAAGCGATGTTTTGCGTACTGCCGCTCATGGCGACACCAGCGGGCGGGATTTGATGACGGCAGGCGGCGCGGCGTGCAGCTCCATCACCTCGTCTTCGAGGTAGGCGGCACAGCCGTCACGCGCGGCGGTCAGTTGCGCGAGCAGCGCGGGGTAGTTGAAGCGGATGCGGGACGAATCACCTCCATGTTTGCTTTGCAGGTTGCGGGCTACCTCAATCAGGTAGTCCAGTTCATGTACCAGCGCGTCAATGTCGCGCGCCTGGTTGTTGGCGGGCGTGCGGCGACTGCCGCGTTTTTTGCCGCTACCTGCAGCCAGCGCCGCATGGCCGCCAGAGAGGGCGGCAAGGACGGCGGCGAGCAGCAGGCGGCGGGATGTTTCGGGGGACGGATTCATAAGCGCTCCTGCATCAGACGTATTTGCGGAAGGTGAAGAAGGCGATATAGGTGGCCATGCCGAAGACCAGCGCCGACGGCAACACCACCCAGGCCGGGTTGATCGAGACCGGCACGGAGAGATAGATGATGGGCGACCATGCCAGCGGGCGGCTGATCCAGATTTTGGCGTGGTGGAAGACGGCGGCGTGTTCGATACCGCCGCCTTCCTTGCGCAGCTCGCGCTCAACCAGACCGTCAATCAGGGCGACGACGAAGACGACGATGAAGAACACCGCGCTGAGCATGATGATGAACAGGCGCACCACGGTGTTCATCGCCGAGAAAATGACGCCCTGCCAGTACGGCTGTACGGTGAGCGCGGTTTGCTTGGCGAGCGCGATGAAGGCACTGTCGCGTGGCGACGGGTGCACCTGGAAGGAGAGGTAGTCGTGGACGGCGCGGCTGATGGCGAGCGCGACCTCTGCCGGAGAGCGGCCGAGAATGGAGGTGGTGAAGTGTTCGCCGAGCCAGGCAATATCCTGCGACAGCACGGTGAGCGAGTGATCGGGACCCCACCAGCCGGCGAGCATGCCGAGCCAGTCAAGGACGGTACCGATGACGACCGAGAGAAAGAGCCAGACGACGCACTTCCAGACGAG
>NZ_CALJAH010000309.1 GCF_938028185.1 uncultured Cardiobacterium sp.
GCGTACTGTCTTCGGCGACGCGCCTTGCCTGAAACTTTCGGTGGATTGCTATATTAGCGCGCCGCTGTGTCAGTTTTTGTCAGCAGTCTTATCGCGCCGTCAAAAAAGCCGCCCGCAGGCGGCTTTTTTCGTGCGCATGGTGCGAAGGCTCAGTTACACGGCACGATTTTCAGCGCCAGCCCGCCGGTGGAGGTTTCGCGGTATTTGGCGTTCATGTCGCGCCCGGTTTCGTACATGGTCTCGATGACTTTGTCGAGGCTGACGCACGGCTGGGTGGTGCGGCGCAGCGCCATGCGACTGGCGTTGATGGCTTTGACCGAGCCGATGGCGTTGCGCTCGATGCACGGCACTTGTACTTGGCCGCCGACGGGGTCGCAGGTGAGGCCGAGGTTGTGCTCCATGCCGATTTCTGCCGCCATGCAGACTTGTTCCGGGGTGCCGCCCATGATTTCGGTGAGCCCCGCCGCCGCCATGGAGCAGGCGACGCCGACTTCGCCCTGGCAACCGACTTCGGCGCCGGAGATGGAGGCGTTCATTTTGTAGAGCGAGCCGATGGCGCTGGTGGCGAGCAGGTAGCGCTCGATAGTTTCGGTGTTGAGCGGGTGGACGAATTTGTCGTAGTAGGCGAGTACCGCCGGGACGATGCCGCAGGCGCCGTTGGTCGGCGCTGTGACGACGCGGCCACCGGCGGCGTTTTCTTCGTTCACGGCGAGGGCAAAGAGGTTGACCCAGTCCACGGCTTCCATCGGGTCGTGCACGGCGCGCGCTTCCAGGGTGCGGCGCAGCGAGCAGGCGCGACGCGGGACTTTCAGTGGCCCCGGCAGGAGGCCTTCGGCGTGCTGGCCGCGCTCGATGCAGTCGCGCATGGTCTGCCAGACGCGCGCGAGGTAGGCGGCGAGTTCGGCCTCGCTGTGCAAGGCGAGTTCGTTTTTGCGCATCAGCGAGGAGAGGGGCAGGCCTTGTTCGTGGCAATGACGCAGGATGTCGGCGGCGTTTTTGTAGGGATAGGGGACTTCGATCGCGCTGTTGTCCGCTTTGCCGAAGTCGGCTTCTTCGACGATAAAGCCGCCGCCGATGCTGTAGTAGGTTTTTTTCAGCAGTTCTTCGTCGCCCGCCCAGGCGGTGAGGGTCATGCCGTTTTCGTGCAACGGCAGGAAGTTGTGGTGGAAGGGCATGTCCGCTTTGAAGTCAAAGGCGAGGGTTTTGCTGTTGGCGGGGTCGGCTTCGTTCAGGGTGAGGCGGCCGTCGTTTTTGACCGCGGCGATGGCGGGTTCGATGTGTTCGATGGGAACGCTGTCCGGCAGGTAGCCCATCAGGCCGAGGAGGATGGCGATGTCGGTATTGTGCCCGCGCCCGGTCAGCGACAGCGAGCCGTAAACGTCGGCGCAGACGCGGGTGGTGCGCGCGAGCAGGTTTTGCGCCAGCAGTTCGTCGATGAACTGCCGGCCCGCTTTCATCGGCCCGACGGTGTGCGAGCTGGACGGGCCGATGCCGATTTTGTACATGTCAAAGACGCTAATCATGAGCGTAACTCCCTGTTATTTGAATAGTCCGTACACGAGGGCGGAAATGGCGATGCTGCCCATGACGACGACGAATACATTACTGGCGGCGCCACGGTATTTTTGCAAAGCCGGAATTTTGTGAATGGCGTACATCGGCATGATGAAGAGGATCATCGCAATGACCGGGCCGCTCAGGCTTTCGATGAAGCCGAGGATGCTCGGGTTGAGGATGGCGACAATCCACAGGGTAATCATGAAGAAGACGGCACTGATTTTCTGGAATTTTTTCGGCTCAATCGGTTTGTCGAGCAGTTGGTTGACCAGACCTTCGAGGCCTTCGCGCGCGCCGAGGTAGTGGCCGAAGAAGGAGCTGGCGATGGCGAGGAAGGCGACGAACGGGCCGAAGTAGGAGATGATCGGGTTGTCGAAGCGGTTGGCGAGGTAGGAGAGAATGGGCAGGTTCTCTGTCTTGGCCTGAATGAGGTCATTCGGGGTGAGGGCGAGGACGCAGCTAAAGACAAAGAGCATGACGAAGATAACCAGCATGAAGGCGGTCTGGCGCAGGGTACGGCTGATTTCGCGGTCGCGGCCGGCTTCCGGGAAATGGTGCGCGTGCGAGACGGCGCAGGAAGAAATCGCGGGCGAGTGGTTGAAGGCAAACACCAGCACCGGAATGGTCAGCCACAGCGTCACCAGAAAACCGTGGCTGTTGGCGGTGGCGGACGGAAGTTTCGCCAATGCTGCGCCGCCTGCCGGACACGCCAGCCAAATGGCTTGCAGAAAATCACTGTTGAAGCTGAAGGCGATGGCCGTTTGACTAAAAATGGCACCATTCCATTGCGGGACAAGGAACAGCGAAAGGCCGAAAATGACCGCAATCAGCGGATAGACCAGCCAGTTGGTGACGGCGAGGATGACACGCTCATTGAGCAGCATGATGCCAATCATTACCGCCAGCAGGATGAACGACACCACGGCGCGCGACGGAGCGGCCATGTGCAACTGGTTTACGATGAAGGAAATGACGGTGTTGGTGATGCCGACGCCGTAAATCAGCAGGATGGGATAGATGGCAAGGAAATACAGCAGGGTGATGAGGCGGCCACCGGTTGTGCCAAAGTGCTCCTGCACAACGTAGGTGATGTCCTGCCCCGGATTTTTTGACGACAGCACGAAGCGGGCGAGGCCACGGTGCGCGTAATAGGTCATCGGCCCGACGATGATGGTGATGACAATCAGCGGCCAGATGCCGCCCATACCCGCGTTGATGGGGAGAAAGAGAATGCCCGCGCCGACGGCGGTACCAAACAGGCCGAGTGCCCAAGTGAAGTTGAAGTCGCTGAAGAGCTTTTTCATGGGAGGTTCCTTTGACTCAAATGATGATTTCACGCAGTTTTCACCGCGCGACCGGGTGAAAAACTGTTTATATTTTATCGGAATTAACAGAAAAAATCTTCTAATATAAAAAGTGTTTGCGTGAGTGAGGGTAATCCATACACAATTCACCGCGCGCACCTGCCACAAAAATCCACAAAAAACCTCATGATACCGTCGGACAGCCCCCCGCGCGACCGTTCCCGGCCGTAGTGCTATCGGCGATAATGCCGCCTTTTCCCGCCCGAAGTCTCCCATGCACAAAATCCTCATTGCCCTTGCCTTCGTCTGCCTCGCCGTGCGGGCGGAAACCGTCGCCACGGTGGACGTGGACGGCATCGCCGTACCGCTGCGCGCCACTTCCGTCCTGGCGGAAGACGTGCTGGACGCCGACCAAGCCGTCGCCCGCGCCCGCCTCGACTACACCCCCGGCAAGGAAAGCATCGCCTACTTTGACGCCAACGACCGCAAAATTGCCCGCCCGGTCGAGAGCGGCTACTTTCAGCGGACGCTCGGCAAAACCGCCGACGGCCGCACCGTGGTGCAGGAATTCTGGCAGGACACCGCCACGAAGCGAAGTGCACCGTATGCGCTGACGCGGCGGGCAGCGGCAACGAATGGCGGTGGCATCACCGCCCTTCTGCCGCCGCTACAGGCGGGGAAAGCGCTTGGCCGCGCGCTGGCGCGGCTACGCGCCCCGAACGCGGCAAATGGCGCGATTGACAGCACCCTGGTGCTTTATGACCGCAACGGCGCGGTTTCCTTCATAGCGCCTTTTCGTGCCGGGAAAGAGGCGGGATACAGCAATTACTATGAAGAAGACCGCCTGCGGATACAAAGCCCGCCATTACAGGCTGACGACGCGGCGCCACCCGATGAATTGCCGGAGTTCCGCGCCGTGGTGACGCCCCATATACGGGTGTTTTATCCGGACGGCAGGCTGCTGGCACTCATGCCCTCCCCCGCGCCGGGCGAGACGGCAAACGCTCTCACCCTGTGTTACCGCGCCGATGGTTCGCTGCTTGCCGCAATCAATCCCGACCGTGAGCCGTCACTCCGGCTATGGGACAGCGCAGGCACGCCGCTGACCCCGGACACGGCGGCACATGAAGCGGCGCGGGCAGAACTCAAGGCAACATGGCAACCAGTGAAAGCGCTGCACAGGCGATTCGATCAATCCCGGCTGGAATTATTCGACGGTGTGCGCCGCAACGCGCAGGGCGTGCGGGTGGTGGCGGTAAGCGGCATCGACGTGCCGCTGCGCGTGGACAACACACTGCCGGAGGCGATACTGGACGCCAACCGCGCGGCAGCACAGGGAGGAAGCATCACCTACATCGCGGGCGAGGCGCAGACCTTTTACTACGATGCCCGCTACCAAAAAGTCGCCCAACCCGCATCAGGCGGCTACTTCCGCAAAGTCGTCGGCAAGACCGCCGATGGTCGCACCGTCGCACAGGATTTCTACCAGGACAGCGGCAAGCCGCAAACGAGGATGTTCATCCTGCGCGCCGATGCCGCCGCAGATGACTTTCGTACCGAAATGGCGGACAGCCCGGTCGCCACCTATGGCCGCGACGGTGCCGTTTACCGGGTGCATTACCCCGTGCGGGCAGACAACACCACCCACCGTACCGCAGACTATGTCGAAGGCCGCCTGCTGATGCAGGATGCCTTGCCGCCGGGAACGCACGACCCGGATGACCCCTTGCGCGAATTGCTGGCCTTGCCGGATTACGTTCGCACCTTCTACCCGGATGGCCGCCTGTGGTCGCTCAGCACAGACGAAAAGAACGGCGACGGTATCCGCGCGGTGTACCGCGCTGACGGCTCGCTGCTTATGGCGCGCGGTACAAAAGCTGATGGCTACCCAAAAACGTGGTGGAGCGCGGACGGCAAGCCGCTGGAAAAAGGCACAGAGGCCAGGCGCCAGGCCATAGCGGAATACAACACACAGGTAGATACGTTGAACGCACGGCTGGACCAATGGCTTGAGGCAGCAGAACCGCCGCCGACCACACCCGAAAAATAAAAAAGCCCCGTTTTGCGCCCGCCCCGTGGGAGGGCTGGGGGTGGCAAACCATTCGCGTCAGCGACAGTTGTAGGTCGGGCATTCATGCCCGACGTTTTTTTGATGTCGGCCATAAATGGCCGACCTACGCGCTGCGCGCATGGGTTTGGCGGCAATGAGATGATAGAGTATTCTGCAGCGATGCGTTTTGCGTGAGTGTATCAGGTGTGCCGCTGCCCCAATGCCCGCGTGCGTGTTGGCTGCACCGCTACACACTACGCACGGGTTGCCGCATTCATGGCAACGGTTTTGCGACGCTGGGGCAAGCCCCTACTCGCGCTTTTCATTGGCTTGTAGAGTGTGTGCCGCAGGCACGCACGCGATAAAGGGGTTTGCTATCACCGCCCGCGCGGCTGCCCTGTTCAATTACGCGGGAAATTAACGTTAAATTGTGATTATCTTCTGTTAAAGCTAAAATTACCGCGCCAAGAGCAGCCTGCCCAAACCCATGCGCGTCCTGCCGTTGGCCATACATTTACAGGAGAAATTTCATGACAATAGCTGTTGTAATCACAACGCATGGTCACGCCGCCAAAGCCCTGCTGGCCACGGCAGAAATGATCATCGGCGAACAGGACAACGTGCGCTGCGTGGATTTCGTGCCGGGCGAAAACGGCGAGGTGCTGGCGGGGAAAATCCGCGCCGCCGCCGCCGAACTCGACACATCCGCCGGGCTGCTGTTGCTGGTCGATTTGTGGGGCGGCACGCCGTTCAATGCTTCCAGCGGCATCGCCCACGATGATGCCAATACCGAAGTCGTCACCGGGGTGAACATCCCCATGCTCGTTTCGGTGCTGATGGAGCGCGAAGACATCACCGCCCTGCCCGAACTGACCGCACTCGCCCAGCGCGAAGGTGCCGATGGCGTCAAGAGCCTGAAAACCCAGGCCGCCGCCAAGGCTGCGCCTGCCGCTGCCAGCAGCGCCGCTCCCGCTGCCGCCGCTTCACAGGAAACGTTCGACGAAAATGACCCCGAAGTGCAGCGTCTGCGCGCCGAAGCCTCTGCCAAGGTAAACGATGGTCCGCACATGAGCTTCGGCCTGTGGCGCATCGACGACCGCCTCATTCACGGCCAGGTCGCGACCCGCTGGACAAAGGAAACCGGCGTCAAGCGCATCATCGTCGTCAATGACAACGTCGTCAAAGACAAAACCCGCGCCACCATGCTCAAGCAGGCGGTACCGCCGGGCGTCACCGCGCACGTCGTCAGCGTGGACAAGATGATGCGCGTCTATAACAACCCCGAATACGCGGGCGACAAGGTGATGCTGCTTTTCACCAATCCGACCGACGCGCTGGAGCTGGTGCGCCGTGGCGTGCCGATAAAGTCCATCAACATTGGCGGCATGGCCTACAAGGAAGGGCGGGTGATGCTTGATATGTCGGTCTCGGTTGATGAAAAAGACATCGAAGCCTTCAAGGAGCTGGACAGCCGTGGCATTGAGCTGGAAGTGCGCAAGGTCGCCTCGGACAAGAAAGTCCCGGTATTGCAGCTCATCGCCGAAAAATACAAACCCGCCAACTAACGGAGTATTCCCATGGAAATCACCAGTTTACAAATCATCCTCGTCTTTCTCGTCGGCTGCCTCTCCGGCATGGGCTCGATTCTCGACGAATTTCAGACACACCGCCCGCTCATCGCCTGTACCCTCACCGGCCTTGCCCTTGGCGACATGACCACCGGCATCGTCATTGGCGGCACGCTGGAAATGATGGCGCTCGGCTGGATGAATATCGGCGCCGCCATCGCCCCGGACGCGGCGCTGGCCTCCATCATCTCCACCATCCTCATCATCGCCGGCAAACAGGAAATGGGTACCGGCATCGCGCTCGCCATCCCGCTCGCCGCCGCCGGGCAGGTGCTGACCATCTTCGTCCGTACCCTCACCGTCGGTATCCAGCACGCCGCCGATAAAGCCGTCAAAACCGGCAACCTTTCCGCCATCACCTGGTTGCACATCGGCGCGCTGCTGATGCAGGCAATGCGTGTCGCCATCCCCGCCGTCATCGTCGCCGCCACCGTTGGCACCGACAGCGTCAAGCATATGCTCGACTCCATCCCGCCTGTCGTCACCGGCGGTCTTAACGTCGCCGGCGGCATGATTGTCGTCGTCGGTTACGCGATGGTGATCAACATGATGCGCGCGC
>NZ_CALJAH010000310.1 GCF_938028185.1 uncultured Cardiobacterium sp.
TTCTATATCAACTACGGATTTGTTTGAGGCAGCATACATTTTAGGACACCACCCGCCTGTTCTTCGCGCAGGTTGGTGAACCAGATGGCGGCGATGAACAGCGGCAAGGCGGCCAGTTGCCAGCGCCAGGGAAGACGGTTACGCATCGTTTGCCCCTCAATAATGTGGCGGCACTTCGTCCGCCAGACTGCGCGGCGTCTCGCTGCCGCGTTCCTGCAATTGTTGCCAGAGTAGGCGCAACTGCCCCTGTTGCAAATCCAGCGCGGCGCGCAATTCGGCCACCGCCGTGTTCAGCGTCGCCAGCAAATCCTCCTGATAGGCGAGGCGGATTTCCAGCTGGGCGAGGCGTTCTTCGTCCGCCGCATTCATGGCGTCGCCCCGTGCTGTTGGCTATATTCCATGCCGCCGGCGGGCGCGGCCGGGTCGTTCACCCCGGCAACCGCTTCCACCTGCACCGGGGTTCCAGCAATAGTGACGGTTTTGGGTGCTTGCAGGATGCGGCGCGCCTTCAGGTATTCAACGCGCAACTGCGTCGGCGATGCCCAGCGCAGGTTGACGCCATAGGCGTGGGCGTTGCGCGTCGCGCCATATAGTCGCAGCGCTGCTTCGCCGCCAACCGCCGCGCCATGCGGCAAGACGAAGACGTCATAGGCGAAATCCGCCGTCGCGCCCGCATTGACCTCAACCACGACCGCATCCGCCTTGCCATCCGGCGCGGCGACGCGCGCGACCTCAACGCGGGAGACGCCATCGTCGCCGCAGCCGCCCAGCGCGAAGAGCGCTGCCAGCGCAAGCGCACGCATTACTTGCGATCCAGCCGCAGCTCGCCGCCCTGGGCGAAGTTCTCCGGCTTCATGTCCTCGATGCTAATCCACACCGCAGACTCGGCCACACCCAGCGATTCGCACACTGCGCGCGTGACCGCTTTGACCATCGCGCGTTTCTGTTCGACCGTGCGGCCTTCGACGATTTTTACGTTAATAACGGGCATAAAACACCTCACATACAGGGAAGAAAAGCGGATTATAACAGGCGACAATCGCTATAATATCGCGGCTTTCAATTCATAACCTGAGGTGTATCATGGAAAAACGCGCGCTGCTCTATACCGGCAAATCCAAAGCCATCTACGCGACCGACGACCCCGAACTCGTCATCATCCACTACAACGACGACGCCACCGCGGGCAACGGCGCCAAGCACGAAATCATCGAAGGCAAAGGCATCCTCAACAACCGCATCGCCACCCTCATCTTCCGTGCGCTCATCGCCGCTGGCATCCCGACGCACTACCGCGATACCCTGAACGACCGCGAACAGCTCTGCGAAAAAGTGGAAATCATCCCGCTTGAAGTCATCGTGCGCAACGTCATCGCCGGCTCGATGGCCGCCCGCCTCGGCTTTGAAGAAGGCAGCGAAACCGAATACCCCATCTTTGAAATCTGCTACAAAAACGACGCCCTCGGCGACCCGCTGATTAACGACGACCACGCCGTCGCCCTCGGCATCGCCAGCTACGAAGACCTCGACCGCATCTACGAACTGACCGACCAGATTAACGCCACCCTGTTTGACATCTTCGACGAATGCGACATCCTCTTGGTGGACTTCAAAATCGAATTTGGCCGCACCGCCGACGGCGAAATCGTCCTCGCCGACGAAATCAGTCCGGACAGCTGCCGCCTCTGGGATGCCGATACCAACGAACACCTCGACAAAGACCGCTTCCGCCGCGACCTCGGCGGCCTGCTCGAAGCCTACCAGGACGTGCTGGAACGCCTCGAAGAACGCGAGGACGACGACGCATGAGCCTCGACTACAAAAGCGCGGGGGTGGACAAAGAAGCGGGCTACAACACCGTCGCCCGCATCAAACAATACGCGGGCGCGACCCACAACGCCCGCGTCCTCGGACAAATCGGCGCCTTTGGCGCCTTTTACGACTTGAGCGGCTACCGCCACCCCATCCTCGTCTCCGGCACCGACGGCGTCGGCACCAAACTGAAAATCGCCTTCGCCCTCGGCCAATACGACACCATCGGCATTGACGCCGTCGCCATGTGCGTCAACGACATCCTCTGCCACGGCGCCGCGCCGCAATACTTCCTCGACTACCTCGCCTGCGGCAAACTCGAACCCGAAATCGCCGCCGACATCGTCAAAGGCGTCGCCGACGGCTGCGCCCAGGCGGGTGCGGCGCTCATCGGCGGCGAAACCGCCGAAATGCCGGGCTTCTACCAGCCGGGCGAATACGACATCGCCGGATTCGCCGTCGGCGTCGTCGAAAAAGACGACCTCATCGACGGCAGCCGCGTGCAGGCGGGCGACGTGCTGATTGGCCTGCCATCCTCCGGCTACCACAGCAACGGCTACTCGCTCTTGCGCAAAATCTTTACCGACCTTGACGCAGTGGTGGACGGCAAAAGCGTCGGCGCCCACCTGCTGACCCCGACCAAAATCTACGTCAAACCCGTCCTCGCCGCGCTCGCCGCGCACCGCGTGCATGGCCTCGCGCACATCACCGGCGGCGGCCTGCCGGAAAACCTGCCACGCGCCTACGGCAAAGGCCTCACCGCCGTGGTGGACACCGCGACTTTCCCGCGCCCGCCGCTGCTCGATTCCATCCTCGCGCACGTCAAAAAAGACGAATGCTACGGCACCTTCAACATGGGCATCGGCTTCATCCTCATCGTCCCGCCAGATGAAGCGGATGCGGTCATCGCCACCCTGAAAATCCACGGCGAAGATGCCCGCATCATCGGCCAAATGGAGACGGGCGACACGCCACTACGGTTGCAATAACGCTGATAACTGCAAAAAAAACCGCCCCTGCCGGGCGGTTTTTCTTTTGCTGAAACGCGGCAACCCTCTGGCGGCAATAGCGGAAATTTTCCGCTGTTGCCAACAGACGTCAAATGGCCTCTCAGAAGCGGTAATTGAAATTCAGCAGAAACTCGCGCCCCGCTTCCGGCAGGCTGATAGACGCCGCGCGCTGGCTGTGGCTGCGGTAGTATTTGTTGCCGACGTTGTTGATGGCGAAGTTGACGTTGAAGTTGTCCTTGCCCAGCGGTTGCCAGTTCACGTAGAGGTCATGCACACCGTAACCCGCGCGGCGGTTGGTTTCGCCCTCTTCGTCCACATAGCTGCTTTTTTCGGCGTATCTGCCGCGCCAGCCTGCTTCCAGCGACGGGTTGTCGAAGCGGTACGAGAGCCCGGTGTACCACTGTCTGCCCATCGGGATGGCGGTGGCGATGGTGTCGGCGGTCGCGCCGTTGATTTTCGGCTTGCTGTAGTTCACGCCCGCGCGCGCACTCAGCCCTTCCCAGTGCCAGGCGGCGCTGATTTCGTAGCCCCGGTTTTTCAGTTTGCCTTCGCTGACCAGTTCGCGGTATTCGCATTCGCGGCCACGGCAGTTTGCGCCGCGGTAGTTTTGCAGGTCTTTGATGGTTTGCTGGTAGTAGCTGCCGTCGATTTCAAAGCTGCCAAAGCGCCAGGTGCCGCCCACTTCGGCGGTGCGCGCCTGTTCGGCCTTGACGCGCTTGCCAAAGCGGAGGTCGGTGTCGGCGAGCATGGTTTCGTAGAGGCGCGGGCTGCGTGAGGCGGTGTTGTAGCTGGCGCGCAGCGCGAGGTCGTCGTTCACGTCCCAGATGGCGCCGATGCTGGGGCTGATGCGGCTACCGCTGTTTTTGTTGTGGTGGGTGTCGTGCAGCTCGTAGCGGTCGTAACGCACGCCGGTGGTGAGGGTGACGGGCTTGAAGTCCCAGATGCCTTCGACGTAGCCGCCGATGTCGCTTTTTTTCTGGTCGTGTTTGGCGGTTTCGTGGGTTCCCGGACTGGCTTTTTCCTGGCGCTGGTTGAGGCCGTATTTGACGCGGTGGCCGCTGTCGCCGAGCGGGGTGGTCAGGCCGAGGTTGAAGCCCTGCGTTTTGATGCGCACGGTTTCGCCTTCGGCTTTTTGCCGGTTGTCAATGTAGAAGAGGTTGCTGTCAATGTCGCCAATCGCGCCGAGGCCGCGTCCTTCGTAGGCGAGGTTGGTGGTATCGGCGATGCGGTGGCGGTGGCGCGGCGCGTCGCGGTTGCTGCCGAAGGAGAATTCTTCGCGCAGGTTGCGTTCGCCGTATTGTTCTTCGCGGCGCTGGCTGAGAGTGAGGCGGTTGTGGTCGTCAATGTGGTAGTTTCCCTTGACGAGGAAGCTGCACGCGCCGAGGCCGCTGTGTTCGATTTTTTTGCCGTCGCCCGCCTTGTAATCTTTTTGCGTGTTCCAGTTGGCGATGGCGATGCCGTCCACCTGTCCGCCCTGGCCATAGACCGCGAAGCCGCCGTTATGGCCTTTGTTGCTGCTGACGCCGCCGTTGATGCGCGCGCCAACCGCCTGGCCGTCTTCGAGCAGGTCGGTGGCATCCAGCGTTTCTGCCTTGATACTGCCGCCGATGACGCCGATGCCCGCGCTCGCCGCGCCTGTGCCTTTTTCGACGCGGATTTGTTTCATCAGCGCCGGGTCGCTCATGAAGCGGCTCTGGTGGTGGAAGATTTGGCTGGTACTGACCGTGCCGTCCACGTTGTAGTCAATGTTGCTCTCGCCGAGGCCACGGATGGTCGTCCATTGCGAGGTGCCGTTGCCGCCGCCAAAGGCAACGCCGGGCTCGTCTTGCAGCGCGGCCTTGACGTCGGTGGCGGTGCTGCGTGCGAGCGCCTGCCAGTCCTTGACCGGTGCGGTGGCGTTCGCGTTGCCTTCGCTTTTGATGGTGATGGCTTCAAGCTGGGTCGCTTCCTGCGCCTAGTTGGCAGCGGCAAAGAGCGCCAATGAAAGCGCGGAGAGGCGGAATGCGGTGGGGTGGTGCATAAAGATTCCTTGACTTGTCAGATATAAAAAAGCGGCAACGCTGTCGCTGCCGGGTTAAACGGGAACAGTTCTTATCCCTGAAGTGATTGTAACATCGTCTTCATCTTTTACAAGGGGTTAGCGGTTTGGCGCGCGCAAAAGAAAACCGCATGAACGGCAGGCGTTTATGCGGTCTTTTGATGGTGAAGAAACCATGTTTTGAATGACTTAATTAGAATTTCTTGAAAACAATAATGTTGCATAATTCTTGAAATAAATTGCAGAATTATCCCGCTCCTCCTGTAGGAGAAACGGGATAACTTTTTCCATAATAAGGGAAATTCGACAATAGTCTTTAATACCTACCAATTACCTCGTTAAATCTAAATTCTACCCTTCTATTCCAATATGTTTTACCTTCAGATTCCTTAAGAATAGCTTTGCCAACGCTACCAAATTCAATAGCTTTCTTTGCCAGTTCTGCCGTGGTGCACTCTTTATTTCCTGATAAAGCCTCGACTTCTTCCTGATTTTTTGCATTACGTAATTTTGCATCACATTCTTCTAAAAGCGCTTTAAGCTTCTCTGGATTATTAAAATAATATTCCGCATCTTTTTCGGAACCACACCCCACCAATACTGCAAAAGCGGCGGTCAAAAACATACATTTTCCGTTCATAAAAACTCCTAAAATGAGAAAGCGCCAACAATCATGGCGCTAACATCCTAAAACAAAAAAAAAAAAAATAAAGC
>NZ_CALJAH010000311.1 GCF_938028185.1 uncultured Cardiobacterium sp.
GCCTTGCAGCATAAGGCTTACAGCGTTTTTGAGCCTCCATTTTGTCCTATACGCCTTTTGCTGCCTTCACCCCAACTCCTCTCTCGCTGCGCGAGCTGTCCCAGTCCCAGAGGGAGCGGGGCTTATTCTGCTGAATTGCAAACAGCGCCTAAGGCAGTTACGAGGCTCCTTCACCGCGCACTGTGCGATTGACCGCGATCAAACAAGCAGCGCTTTCGCATATTGCGGTAGTGCTCCATTATCTGCACGAGAAGCTGGTAACCACGCACAAAAAAGCCGCCTGCGGGCGGCTTTACGGATTAGCGCGGTGCTTCGTCGTCGTTGTTCTCGCCGTAGTACATCACGCCGAGTTTGATTTTGCCGCGCCCGTTTTTCAGACGCCAGGCGTTGGTGTCGCGCAGGGAATAGACGCAGCCGCAGTATTCCTGCATATAGAAGTGTTCGCGCTTGCTGATTTCGATCATCCGCTGCGAGCCGCCGCCCTTGCGCCAGTTGAAGGTCCAGTATTGGACGTCCGGGTAGGGCTCTGCCGCGCGGATGCCGCTTTCGTTGATTTGGTTCATGTTTTTCCAGCGGCTGATGCCGAGCGAGCTGGTGATGACCGGGAAGCCGTGTTCGTGGGCGTACAGTGCGGTGCGCTCAAAGCGCATATCGAAGCACATGGTGCAGCGTTTGCCGCGCTCGGGTTCCCATTCCATGCCTTTGGCGCGGGCGAACCAGTTGTCGGTGTCGTAGTCGCAGTCGATGAAGGGGATGCCGTTTTTTTCGGCGAAGGCGATGTTTTCGTCTTTGCGCAGTTCGTATTCGCGCCGTGGGTGGATGTTCGGGTTGTAGAAGAAGATGGTGTAGTCGATTTCCGAGGCGAGCAATGCTTCCATCACTTCGCCGGAGCAGGGCGCGCAGCAGGAGTGGAGCAGAACTTTTTTGTGACCGTCGGGCGGGACGAGTTTGGGGCGTTGGAAGGGTGTGGTCATGGTGCGGTGTTGGCAGAAAAATATACATACGCCTGAGCACTCAGGGTGTATGTAAATGGTAGTGTGCTTTGAATACGCTTTAGTGGCTGGTGGCGGCGGGGGTGAGGCGCTGAAAGACGCTGTCCGGGATGGGGCAGGGCTGGTGTTCCTGGAAGAGGTAGGTGCTGCCTTTGTATTGCAGGGTGCCGCTACAGTTGTTGGGGTTGCCGCTCACGGGTGCAGCACTGGCCGGCGCGCTGCCGACCGGGACTTCTTCGGTTTTTTCGGCGCGGAAGAGGGTGCAGCGGCTGTAGCCTTTGCGTTTTTCGCCATCAACGTAGATGTAGCTTTTGCCTTTGGGGCAGCGGTAGATGGCTTGTTCGATGACGACGGTTTCGGTTGGCGGCGGCGGTTCGGGCGGCGGACTGAGTTTTTCGACGGGCAGCAGGGCGACGTTGTCGTCGCCGCTGGTTTGTGCGTCGGTCGGTACGTCTGCGGCGGCGGTTGTGGCGCTTTCTGCGGCAGGCGCGGCAGCCGTTTCGGTCGCGCTGTCGCCGTGGGCTTCGTTTTGGTTCGCGGCAGCGGTTGTCGCTGCGGCTTCGGCTTCTTTGGCGGCGCTGGCCGCTTGTGCCTGGGCAACGATTTGGGCGGCGGTGTAGGCGTCAATGTTGTCGCCCGTGGGCAGGTTTTCGGCGGGCGCGGCAGCGGGTTGTACCGCTTTTTTGTCGCCTTTTTTCGCGGCGGGTTCGGCGCTGGCTTGCGCCGCATCGTCAGCGGGTTCCTGGTGGATGCTGCCTGCAGCGGGCGGTTCGGGACGTACCGGCGTTTCTTCGCCGTTGGCGTATTGTGCCTGCGCACTGCCGCCGAGAAGGACGGCGAGCGCGAGCAGGCAGGCGGTGTTAGTCCTGGACACGGCTGAAGATGAGGGTTGCGTTGGTGCCGCCGAAGCCGAAGCTGTTGCTCATCACGGCGTTGAGCGGCTGGTTGCGGTTTTCGCGCAGGATGGGCAGTCCGGCAGCGTTTTCGTCAAGGGTCTCAATATGCGCCGAGGCGGTGAGGAAGCCGTTTTGCAGCATCAGCAGTGAGTAGATGGCTTCGTTGGCGCCTGCCGCACCGAGCGCGTGTCCGGTGAGGGATTTGGTGGAGCTGACCGGCGGTACGGTTTTGCCGGCAAATGCCGTTTTGATGGCTTCCAGCTCGCGGGTGTCACCAACCGGGGTCGAGGTGCCGTGGGCATTGATGTAGTCCACGTCGTCGCCGTGTTCGGCCAGCGCCATTTGCATACAGCGCACCGCGCCTTCGCCGGAGGGTTGCACCATGTCGTAGCCGTCGGAGGTGGCGCCGTAGCCGGTGAGTTCGGCGATGATGGTGGCGCCGCGCGCTTTGGCGTGTTCGTATTCTTCGAGGACGAGGATGCTGCCACCGCCGGAGATGACGAAGCCGTCGCGGTTGGCGTCGTAGGCGCGCGAGGCAATTTCGGGGGTCGCGTTGTAGTTGGTGGATAGGGCACCCATGGCGTCAAACATGCTGGTCATGGTCCAGTGGACTTCTTCACCGCCACCGGCGAAGACGATGTCCTGTTTGCCCATCTGGATGAGTTCGGCGGCATGGCCGATGCAGTGCGCGCTGGTGGAGCAGGCAGAGCTGATGGAGTAGTTCACGCCCTTGATTTGGAAGGGGGTGGCGAGGCAGGCGGAGGTGGTCGAGGCCATGGTTTTGGTAACGGCATAGGGGCCGATGCGTTTGACGCCGCTGGCGCGCAGGGTGTCTGCCGCTTCGACTTGGGCGGAGGGGCTGGCACCACCGTTACCAACGACGAGGCCGGTACGAATGTTGGAGATGTGTTCGGGCAGGAGACGGGCCTGCTCAATCGCTTCTTTCATCGCGATGTAGCAGTAGGCGGCGGCATCGCCCATGAAGCGCAGCACTTTGCGGTCGATATGCGCTTTGGTGTCGATGTTGATGCTGCCTTCGACTTGGGAGCGCAGTCCCATTTCGGCGTACACGGGGTTGTGCTTGATGCCGGATTTGAGTTGTTGCAGCGACGCCAGTACTTCTTTGCAGTTGTTGCCGATACTGGAGACGATGCCCATGCCGGTGACGACGACGCGTTTCATGTTTGGGGGTTCTCCTGGTTACATGGATAGGTGCAGTATTTCATAGCACGTTTTTTCGGTTTCGGGCTTGTCCCGATAGAAGGTGAAGACGGCTTGTTGCCATTTGTCCGGGTTATAGACGAC
Source organism: uncultured Cardiobacterium sp. (assembly GCF_938028185.1). Taxonomy (GTDB): domain Bacteria; phylum Pseudomonadota; class Gammaproteobacteria; order Cardiobacteriales; family Cardiobacteriaceae; genus Cardiobacterium. Next base: position 3,194 of record NZ_CALJAH010000311.1, read on the forward strand.
CAGTTTGCCGGTTTCGTCATTTTGAGGTTGTGCCTGGAGTTTGTGGTTTTTCAGGCTGGTTGCCGGGTTAATCGCAACGGTTTCTTCGGTGAGGTATTTGCTGTTTTTGAATGCATCGGTCAGCGCGGTGCTGGCGGCAACACCTATTTCGATGTGTTGCCAGCCGAAATCCCGCAGAATGTTGTCAAAGTAGCCGTCGAAGATAAATTTGTTCATGCCTGCCGCGGCTTTCCAGACGTAGAGCGGGCTGTAGCTGTTTTGCAAGGCGCCCGTCGTTTTTTCGGAAATGAGGTAGGCCTTGAACAGCAGGTCTTGAAAACCGTCCATGAGATGCCCGGATTTTGCGACCCGTTCGCGGATAATCGTCATGTTGTAATCGCTGGGCAGGGTGATTGCGTAGCGCATGGCGTGCATGGTTTGGTTCTCGCTTCAGAATTGGTCGGTGCTGGTAAAGAGGCCGACTTTGAGGTCGGTGCCGTGGTAGATGGGGTTACCGTCCACTTCCATGGTGCCGTCGGCGATGCCAAGCACCAGTTGGCGCATGATGGTGCGCTTGATGTCGATGTGGTAGGTGATTTTTTTATGGGTCGGCAGCACTTGTCCGGTGAATTTGACTTCGCCGCAGCCGAGCGCACGGCCGCGCCCTGCCCCGCCTTTCCAGGCGAGGAAGAAGCCGACCAGTTGCCACATGGCGTCCAGGCCGAGGCAGCCGGGCATGACCGGGTCGCCCTGGAAGTGGCAGGCGAAGAACCAGAGGTCGGGGTGGATGTCCAGTTCGGCGATGATTTCGCCTTTGCCATATTTGCCGCCGTCGTCGTTGATGCGGACGATGCGGTCCATCATCAGCATATTGGGCAGCGGCAGTTGGGCGTTGCCCGCGCCGAAGATTTCGCCGCGTCCGCAGGCGAGCAGTTCTTCTTTGCTGTAGCTGTTTTGCGGGGTATGCGTGCTGGTCATGGTTGCCTCCTTAGTTCAGCGCTTTTTTGTATTGTTGCAGCAGGGCGCTGTCTTTGCCGTAGATGTCGTCGGCATTCTGGATGTTGCCGTCCGGGTCGCTCCAGGTGGTCCAGTACACCAGGTAGATGGGAGTCTGTTCGGGGGTGTTGACCCATTGTTCTTTTTCCTGGTTCATCGCTTTTTTGATGCGTTCGGATGACCAGTTGGTGTTTTTGAGGAGGACGTTGGCAAATTCTTCGGGTTTTTGCAGGCGGACGCAGCCGGAGCTCAAGGCGCGGTTGGGGCGGTTAAACAGGCTTTTGCTCGGGGTGTCGTGCAGGTAGATGGCGTGTTTGTTGGGGAAGAGGAATTTGACGCGTCCCAAGGCGTTGCGCGGGCCGGGTTTTTGTCGCAGGCGGTAGCCGGTGGCGCCGGGCGCGCTCCAGTCCACCGCGCTGGGGCGGACGACGCGCCCGCCGACGACGGCTTCAAAGTTGCCGTCAAAGGCACCGGGGTTGCTGCGCAGTTTGTTGATTTTGTCTTTTTTCATGATGGTCGGCGGCACGGTCCAGGTCGGGCTCATCACGATGTGGCGCAGTTTGTCGGTGAATGCCGGGGTTTGGCGTTCGCGCTGGCCAACCACGGCTTTGGAGGCGTAGATTTCTTTGTCGCCGCGGTACATTTTGACGTAGTAGGAGGGAATGTTGACGAGGACGTAGCTGTCGCCGATGTCCTGCGGCATCCAGCGCAGCCGTTCCATGTTGATCATCAGCCGGTCGGCGTTGGCGTTGCCGCCGCTGTTTTTCGGGGTACCGTTGAGCAGGTTGCGGGTTTTGCCGCTGACGATGCCGTCCGCCTTGAGGCCGTGGCTTTGCTGGTAGGCGATGACGGCTTCGCTGAGGTCGCCGTCGAAGTAGTTGTTGTCACCATCAGCGGCGGGTACGCCCAGTTTGTCGCGCAGGATGGCGACGGCGGGGTCGTTTGTACCCTGTTGCAGGGTGATTTTGGGCAACGGCTGGCTGTTGGCGGCGGCAGGCGCGGCGGTTTTGTTGCCGCTGAGCGCGTTGTAGCGGTTTTTCAGCGCGAGGTAACGCGGGTTGTTGTTATTGATGCTGCGCACGGCGGTTTCGATGTCGCCAGAGACGATACCGCTCGCGAGCATTTCGCCCAAGGCTTCGTCGCTGACTTTTTCTGCGTTCCATTCGGGCTGGGTTTTGCGCGGGTTGACGAGGCCGTTGGCGAGGTCACCAGCAAGGGTCAGGTAGGCGTCGGAAAGCAGCAGTTCGACGGCGATGATGTCGCCGTATTCCGCGCCTGCTTGCAGGCTGTTGATGACGGCGTCGTGGTAGCGCGCGGGCGGCAAGGCGTCCTGCGGCGCGTCGGCGATGAGGCGTTGCAGCGGCGCGAAGTTGTCGAGCAGTTTGTTTTCCTGCGTCCAGATGGTCGGGTATTGTTCGTTTTCGTAGAAGAGGCGGACGCGGTCGGGGTTTTTCAGCGGGTACACCTTGCCGTTGAAGGTGACTTCTTTCGGTTCTTGCACCAACGCTTCCACCAGGTCAATGCGGCGGCTGTTGAACGGGCGCATTTCCTGCTGGATGGTCGGCTGGCGTACCGGTGTTTCTTCCGGCGGTAGTGGTTTCAGTATGCCGACCGATTCGGATTCGGCGAGTTCGGCGGCGGCCGCATTGGGGTCAGTTGGCAGATTGTCGGCGATGGTAGGCGGCGCCTCGTCAAACAGCGCCTCATCAACGGGTTCCTGCGCGAAAGCGCTGCCGTTAAGCAGCCACAGGCCGATAATCATGGCGATGCGGTGCCGTAAAAAAGAAGTCATGAACGATTCCTGAAAAAGAGATTACGGGGAGAAAAAACCGCGCTATTTTAACGGTAAACGCGCCGGGCATGGCAAAAAAATTGCCGCGCCGGACGGCGTTCGCGCCGTGTTAGCATACGGCTTTCAGCCCGGAAAAAATCCATGCCGCATACCGTTCCCGATGCCCGCCCCGCACCACTCATGCGCCAACTGGCGGCGATGCTTTACGACAGTTTCCTCCTCGCCGCCTGCTGGATTGGCGTCGGCTTCATCTTCCTCATCATCAGCAAGGGGCAGGCGATTACCGGCGGCGTGCTACTGCTGGCGCTGCGCCTTGCCCTGCTGGCGGCATGGATCGGCTTCTACGTCTATTTCTGGAGCAAACAGGGGCAGACGCTCGGTATGCGCGCCTGGCGTCTCGCCGTCACCGACGAAAACGGCCATGCCATCGGCGGCAAACGTGCACTGTTGCGCTGGTGCTGCGCCCTGATTACTTGCGCCCCGGCGGGAATCGGGCTATGGTGGCGCGCGCTCGACAAGGACGGCCGCACCCTCTACGACCGCCTGTCGCGCACACGGCTCTACCTGCTGCCGACCAACCCTTACCCTTCCCCCAAGAAAAAAAGGAAAAAGAAAGATGTTTGAAACCGTCGAAAAACTGCCGGACGACCCGATCCTCAAACTCTCCCAACTCTGCCGCGATGACCCGCGCCCGGAAAAAATCGACGTTGGCGTCGGCATCTTCCAGGACACCAGCGGCGAGACCCCGGTAATGCGCGCCGTCAAAGCCGCAGAGGAGCGCATCTGGCAGCGGCAGACCACGAAAAAATACGTCGGCGTCAATGGCCTCGACACCTTCAACGACTACATGACCGCGCTCATCCTCGGCCAAAGTTACGACGCGAACCGCATTCGCGCCAACCAGGCCGTGGCCGGCACGGGCGCGCTGCGCATCATCGCCGAAGTACTGCGCACCATCGCCCCCGGCAAACGCTTCTGGACGCCCGACCCCACCTGGGGCAACCACCACGCCATCTTTGGCGCCTGCGGCTTTGGCGTGAACAGCTACCCCTACTACGACCGCGAAAAAAGCATCGTCAACGTGGACGCCTTCCTCGCCGCGCTGGAAAAAATGGGGCCGGACGACATCGTGCTGCTGCACGGCTGCTGCCACAACCCCAGCGGCGCCGACCTCACCCCGGCCGACTGGGACAAAGTCGCGGAAATCGCCGCCCGTCGCGGCTTCCTCCCCGTCGTTGACCTCGCTTACCTCGGCTTTGGCGAAGGCATTGAGCCGGACGCCTACGGCGTGCGCAAACTCGCCAGCACGCTGGAAACCCTGTTTATCGCCGCCTCCTGCTCCAAAAACTTCGGCCTCTACCGCGAGCGCGTCGGCATCGTGCTCACCATCGCCAAAGACGCGCGCACCGCCGATGCCCTGCGCAGCCACCTCGCCGTTGCCAGCCGGGCGATGGTCTCCATGCCGCCCGACCACGGCGCCGCTATCGTCGCCGAAATCCTTGGCGACAGCAGCCTCCGCGCCGACTGGGTCAAAGAGCTGGACGAAGTCAGCGCCTACATCCGCCTGCGCCGCCAACAACTGGCCGACGCCCTGAACCGCCACGGTGGCGACTGGAACTTCATCACCCGCTCGCACCGGGGAATGTTCACCCTGCTGCCGCTCGGCAAAGAGCGGGTTGAGCGCCTGCGCAACGACTACGCCGTCTATATGGTCGGCGAAGGCCGCATCAACATCGCCGGCATGAAAAGCGAAAACGACGTGCAGCGCCTCGCCGACGCTGTCAAAGCCGTTCTCTGACCCCACCGATTCACCCACAACCATGGAGACACCATGAAAAAACTGCTGATCGCAACCAGCCTCGCCAGCCTGCTCGCCGCCTGTGGTGGCAGCGAAAAAACCCCGCCCACCGACCCTGCCCCTGCACCGCCGGAAATGAGCGCCGAACAACAACAGGCCGCCGAACAGGCACCAGCCGTTGGCGGCGACCAGGATGCGCACGGCTGCCTGCCTTCTGCCGGACAAACCTGGTCGAACCTGCGCAACGAATGCGTACAAATCTTTGACATCGCCGACATCACCCTGCAAGACCCGGCAAACGACACCCTCGCCGTGTACGTCATCCTCTCGGCAGACAAAAAACAGGCCGAAGTCTTCGCCGCCGACCTGCAGGACGGCGTAATCCTGAACAGCAGCAAGGGCGGCTATGCCAGCAAAGACGGCAAAATCCGCCTGACCAAAGGAAAAGGCAAAAACAACTGGAAAATCAAAAAATAACCGTTAAACCTCAACGAAAACGGCTGCTCCAGCAGCCGTTTTTTATCGCCCGTACAACGCCTTCCAGCGCTGGTTTTGGTGACTCAATAAAAAACCAGAAAATTCGCGTCGTCGCCCTCGCCTTCCTGAATAATCATCAACCAATCCACATCGCCTTTTTCCGCAATATATACATCGCGATGGATGGATTGCTGTATCGGCGAACTGTGACTGATCGCGACCTTGGCGTGCTCAACCAGCTCGGCGTAGGCTTTCGGCGGCAGGGACTCGGCGGTGTAAGCGATAATGCGGCTGCGCGGACATTTGTTGATTAGCGACAGCACCGTAATCAGCGCCGCGTTGGACTTGAGCAACTGGCCGATACCGCTGAACAAATCCTGTTTCTCGTAAATGGTGGTACTGCGGAGCGTTTTCAGGAAATTTTCCAGACTTTTCATGATGATTCCTTGAATGAGGGATGAGAAAAAGATTTTGCTGATTATACGCCGCTTTTACAGGCGGTTCGGCGAAAAATTTCAGAGAGAACAAGCAACAAGCAGACAAAAAATCTGCCGCTGCTTGCGGCGGACGGCCTGCGATTCTCCCGGTGAAAATCCGTCGCGTATTTGAAACCGTATAGCTGCAGAACCATCACTGAAAGTAAAAACGCCACGTGACCGTGGCGTTTTTCTTGCCGGTTCAGGCGTGCAAGCCGCCGAATTTACCGCTGTTGAACGCCTGGATTTTTTGCAGGATTTCTTCGCGGGTGTTCATCACGAACGGGCCGTAGGCGGCGACGGGTTCGTCAATCGGTACGCCGCTCAGAAGCAGCAGTTTGACGTCTTCTGCGTCCGCGGTGAGGCGGATGCTGTCGCCATTTTCCGCGAAAGTGGCGAGTTCGCCGGGGCGCAGGTTGTCGCTGTCGTTGAGGCGGGTGTCGCCATGCAGGCTGACCAGCAGCAGGTTGTGGTTTTCCGGCACCGGCAGGGTCATCGTGCCGTGCGCGGGCAGGTTGATTTCCCAGACGTTCAGCTCCGTGTGGGTGTGTGCCGCGCCGCTCGTGTCACCGAGTTTGCCCGCGATGAGGCGGACGCTGCCGTCACCCGTGGCTACGGTCGGGATGTCCGCCGCGCGCAGGCTTTGGTAGGCGGGCGCGGTGTTTTTCTGCGCGGCGGGCAGGTTCACCCAGAGTTGCACCATTTCAAAGGTGCCGCCCGTTTTGCTGAAGGCGTCGCTGTGAAATTCTTCGTGGACGACACCGCTGCCTGCGGTCATCCATTGCACGTCACCGGGGGCGATGGTGCCGCCGTTGCCGCTGCTGTCGCGGTGTGCGACTTCGCCTTGCAGGGCGAGGGTGACGGTCTCAAAGCCCGCGTGCGGGTGTGCGCCGACGCCTTTCGCATGGGGCGTTTCGTTCGGGGCGAAGTGTTGCGGCATGGCGTAGTCGAGCATGAGGAAGGGGCTGGTGTGTTTGTCGCCCCGCATATGGCTGAAAAGCGGGGAGACGTGGAAACCGTCGCCGACCCAGTGGCGGGCGGGGGCGGTGTGGATTTGCGCGGTGTGGCGCAGCATGGGATGCTCCTTGTTTTTGAACGGGTTAGGGGGTGTTTGCAGTTCGTTTTGTATGCCGTCGCTAACGCGGCTTGTTTGCTGCCCCCACCCCGACCCTCCCCCACGGGGAAGGGGGTAGTTTGGTGGGCGGTCGCAGGGCGAAGCCCGCAACGGGACGGGTTTGAATTGCAAACAGCCCCTAGAGATTGCCTGATACCGGGGCGTCATGGGCATTTACATACACTTGAGCGCTCAAGGTGTATGTAAACGCTTGGCTGTCCGGGCTTGCAGGCAGTGCGCGCATTGTATGCATAGTGCATTTTTGGAACAATACGGGTTTTTCAAACGAAAGGTTGCATTGATGGAACGTACTGACTTGAACGATATTGCGCTGTTCGCGGCGACGGTGCAGGCGGGCAATTTGAGCCGCGCGGCGGAATTGCTCGGTGTGCCAAAGTCGCGTCTGAGCCGCCGCCTCACCGCGCTGGAGGAATCGCTCGGCAGCAAATTGATGGACCGCACCCGCAGCGGGGTGCGCCTGAATGCGCTCGGTGAGCGCTTTTACCGCCACGCGCAGATGATGCTGGATTGTGCCGGGCAGGCTGTCGGCAGCGTGCGCCAGTGTCTGGATGCGCCGAAGGGCGTGTTGCGCGTGTCGGTATCGGTCGAGGTGCAGCGCGGTTTTCTGGAGCCGCATTTGCCGGATTACTTACGCCGCTTCCCGGAGGTGGCGCTGGAAGTGGTGATGGATAACCGCCGCATCAGCCTGATTCAGGACGGGATTGATGTCGCGCTGCGTATCGGCGCGGCGGCGCTGGATGATGTGGTGGCGCGGCGGCTGACCACGTTCGCCTTTGGCCTCTATGCCAGCGCGGACTGGTTGGCGGCGCAACCGCCGCTGTTGCACCCGGCGGATGTGGCAAAGCTGCCGCTGTTGTTCAAGGCGGACGGTGCGGAGGCGCTGTTGCGGCGCGGGAATGAGCGCTACCCGCTGCGTGCGCCGAAGCGGGTCAGTGCCAATGATGCGTTTTTGCTGGCACGCCTCGCGGCTTCAGGCGCGGGCATTGCGCTGTTGCCGGACGTACCCGTGCTGACGGCGGGGCTGGTGCGCGTCCTGCCGGAATGGGCGACGGAGCCGTTGCCGCTCTCCGCGCTTTATTACAAGAATCGCGGACTGGTGCCGACGGTGCGCAGTTTTGTCGATTGGTTGGCGGAGATTGGCAGGGATGGTTGAGGCCGGAACTTATAGTGATACTCACAAAGTTCTATACAAGGCGCGCCACTGAAGACAGTATCTATAGCCATCCACCCTAAATAATATACTCGATAAAAGCCCGCTCCACCGCCTGTAGCAAATCCATTCCCCTGTCCAGCCATTGCC
>NZ_CALJAH010000312.1 GCF_938028185.1 uncultured Cardiobacterium sp.
ATGCAGCCGCATTTTGCGTGGGAACCCGCCCACAAGGGGAGGGGGAATCGCGGCGGGAATCATCCCCGCGAGCGGGCGATGTCGAAGTCGGCGTCGCCGGTGGTCATTTCGATGGTACGGTTGCAGCCGGGGCAGGTTGCCATGCCTTCGCCTTCGACGCAGAAGACCTGGCCGCAGGAGCAGGTGGCGAGGCCGTATGCCGCGCCGCAATGCGGGCAGCCGCCACCGCCTTCGAGCATGGAGACGGCGATGGTGTTGGCGTTGGCGCGGGTGTCCGACCAGTCGAAGTAGTCTTTTTCCGCCGGGTACACGCCGCTGTAGCGGTACACCTGCGGCGGGTTCTTGGTGAAAAAGGGGATGTCGCCGATGTCCGGCATCCGTTCGTATTTCATGAGGTACGGCAGGCGGGTTTTGGCGCAGATGCCGGTGATGATGACGTAGTTTTCGTCCACCGCTGCCGCTTCCATCGCGTCTTTGACGAGCGACAGCGCCGGGCTTTCCGCCTTGTCCAGCGTCAGCGGCACATCGACGCCGAGGCTTTTGCTTTGCGCCGAGACGGTGTTGGATATCCACTGGATGAAGCTCTTGAAGTCCTGATCGTCGCATTTTTCCAGGCGCAGCGTCTGCGCGCTGATTTGGCTTAAGAGCGACAGGTCGGCAAACGGGCCGATGCCAATGCTGACGAGGGTCGCGCGGCGGGCAAAGTCGCGCTGCCAGCGGGCGATGGCGGCGGCGGGGTTGTCGGTCGCCTTGCCGTCGGACATGAAGTAAACGACGGGTTTGTAGTCGCCTTTTTGTGTCGGGCTGCTCATGACGACGTTGGCGCTGATTTCCGCCATGACGTGCTCCAGCGCCGCGCCGATGGAGGTACCGGAGCCGACGGGCAGGCGCGGCGGGTAGAAGGCGTAGAGTTCGACCAGCGGCGCGAGGGTGCGGGCGACACCGGCGAAGGCGATGACGGAGAGGTGCACGGTTTCGAGCGCGTAGGGGTCGGCGCGCAGGACGTTGATGAGGCGGGAGATGCCTTCCTGCATATGGCGCAGGTTGTCGCCCGCCATGCTTTCGGAGATGTCGATGACGAGGTAAACGGGGAGTCGGCGCATGGGTTTTCCGGGGGTGGTCAAGATAGCGGTCATGATAGCAAAAAACCCCGGTTTTTCCGGGGTTTTAGCGGGGTTTGGGTTAGAAAACGGCACGCTTCAGTCTTCATAAACCAGCGCCAATCCCTGCAAATATTTCTGCAAGCGCCGCTGGTATTTGTTCGGCGTGGCGGGGACGGTGTTTTCTTCTTCTGTAACCGCCGCCGCTTGCAGTTTCTGCGCCTCGCGTACCAATTGGCGTAGGTGTTGCAAATCCAGGTCGGCGTAGCGGCCAAGCAGTTCGCCGTAAATGTCGGCGTCCCCCGCCAGCAGGCGCTCCATTTCGCCTCTGATGCGCTGTTGCTTGCCGGGGCTGTGCAGATAGGGGTGATTGACGTGTTCGTGCGCGGTGCGGATAGCCTCGTAATCCTGCTCGTCCAGCAGGCGGGTGAGGTAGTTCAGATGGCGCGAGAGCGCGTTGCCGGAGAGGCGTTTGCCCTCAACCAGCGCCGCTTGCAGGGTCTCGTCGATGGGCAAGAGCGGGTACTGGTGCGCCGGCAGCTTCAGCAGTTCGCGGGCAAAAGTCTTGATATGCTCGCGTTCGCGCTTGGCCTGACTGCGGTTTTCGCGGATGACGCGGCCTTCTTCGTCGTACTGTTTTTCGGTCATGTCCGGTTTCGTTTTTCAGCGGGATACCTATAATAGCCGCTTTTTTGACAGCGTTGGCTTGGGAGGGCTGAATGCGCATTGGGTACGCCTTGCTTGTTTTGTGGTTTTGTCTGTTGGCGCAGGCGCAGCAGGTGCCGGCGGCGGTCACGGAAATGCTGAACAAAAACAACGTCGCCCCGGAAGACGTCAGCATCTGGGTGCAGGGCATCGAATCAGAGCAGCCGCTCGTTGACCTGAACGGCAAACAGCCACGCCACCCCGCCTCGGTGGAAAAAGTGCTGACCACCGCCTCCGGCCTCATTCGCCTCGGCGCGGATTTCCGCTGGGAGACCAAGTTTTACGTCGATACCCTGCCGGATGCCAACGGCGTGGTCGATGGCAACCTCTACGTCGTCGGCGGCGGCGACCCCTTCCTCGTCGAAGAACAACTGCTGGCGATGCTGCAAGGCCTGCAACAGGCGGGCGTGCGCCACATCACCGGCGACATCGTCCTCGACGACTCGCTCTACCGCCTCTCGCCGCAGGAGCGCGACGCCGCCGCCTTTGACGGCAAACCCTGGGCGGCTTACAACGCCGTGCCGCATCCGCTGATGGTCAATTTCCGCACCGTAAAAATGCAAGTGACGCCGCAGGCGGGCAAACCAAAACTGGCGCTCGTCCCCGAAATCGTCAACTGGAAAATCGACAACCAGCTCCAGGTGCGCAAAGGCAAATGCAGCGGCGACGGCTTCACCCCGTCGGCGGTACTCGACCGCGACGACAAGGGCTACGCGGTGATGCACGTCGCCGGAACGTATGCCACCGGCTGCGGCGCGCAGGACGTGATGCTCGTCCTCGGCGAAGCGAGCGAACAGTTCTACTACCTCTTCCGCGACCTCTGGTACCGCCTCGGCGGCAGCTTCGACGGCGCGGGCAAAGTCGCCAAAACCCCGTCCACCGCCAAACACATCTACACCGGCCTCTCCGAACCGCTCGCCCAACAAATCCAGCGGATGAACCAGGAAAGCAACAACGTGATGACGCGGCAACTGCTGCTCACCCTCGGCGCCAAAACCTTCGACCCGCCCGGCTCGCTCGAAAAAGGACGCAACGCGGTGCGGATGACGCTGGAAGCCTTCGGCATCAACACCGACGGCATGATTATCGACAACGGCGCCGGCCTCTCGCGCACCGAACTCGTCAGCGCCGAACAACTCGCGCAACTCCTGCGCTACATCTACCTCTCCGACCAGGGACAAACCTTCCTCCAGTCGCTGGCGGTGGCGGGCGAAAGCGGCACATTGCGCAAACGCTACCGCGGCGAAGCGCTCGCCGGACGCGTCATCGGCAAAACCGGCACCATTGAAAACGTGCGCAGCTTCGCCGGCTACGTGCGCGCCGAAAGCGGGCGCAACTACGTCGTCGTCATCATCGGCAACGGCAAAAGCGCGGTGCGCAGCCGCAACGTCCAGGACGACCTCTTCCGCTGGATCTACCAACAATAACCCCGAACAACTCCCCTCCCCCTGTGGAGGAGGGGCCGGGGGTGGGGTTAGCCCGCATACCTCGCAGGCCTGACAACACCCCGTCAAAAATTACCCGCCAAACCCGCGAACCCCATGAAAAAACACCTCATCCTCCTTGCCGCCCTCGCCCTCATCCTCGCCGCGTGCAGCAGCCGCGCCCCGGACAGCAGCCGCGCCCCGGACAGCCAGCGCGACAGCCGCCTCATCCGCCGCCCGGCACAACCCACACTGCAAGACCGCCTCGAAGCGCGCGGCTTCCGCTTTGGCGCGCCCGCCTTCATCCGCATCTTCAAAAAAGAAGAAGTGCTCGAAGTCTGGCTACAAAAAGACAACGGCGAATACGCCCTCTTCCTCGACTACCCCATCTGCATCTACTCCGGCGAACTCGGCCCGAAAACCCGCGAAGGCGACAAACAATCGCCCGAAGGCTTCTACGCCGTCGGGCGCGAAGCGCTGAACCCCAACAGCCAATACCACCTCTCCTTCAACCTCGGCTACCCCAACGCCTACGACCGCGCCCACGGCTACAGCGGCAGTATGCTGATGGTGCACGGCAAATGCGTCTCCATCGGCTGCTACGCCATGGGCGACCGCCAAATCGAAGAAATCTACACCCTCGTCGGCTCAGCCCTGCAACGCGGCCAGCCCTTCGTGCGCGTCCACGCCTTCCCCTTCCGCATGACCGACGCCAACCTCGCCGCCTACAGCGACCACCGCTGGTACGACTTCTGGCAAATGCTCAAACCCGGCTACGACTACTTCGAGCGCTACCACCAGCCGCCGGAAATCGACGTCATCGGTGGCCAATACGCCTTAAGCGACCGCAACCCGCACCCGGCACCACGCCCCGGCAGCCTGCCGCCCGCGCGCAGCACCCCGGTCATCCCCGGCGAAAACCTGAACGCCAACCCCTTCACCGGCGGCACCGCCATCGCCCAAAACCACGGCGACCAACCGCTGCTGAACCGCCCCGGCGCCGTCGCC
>NZ_CALJAH010000313.1 GCF_938028185.1 uncultured Cardiobacterium sp.
ATCCCGCCTGCCATGCTCCCGCTCCTCATCCGCCGCGAATTGCGCGCCAGCCTGCGCAACCCGCAGACCCTGCTGCAACCCGTGCTGTTCTTCATCCTCACCATCTGCCTCTTTCCGCTCGCCAGCGGCGCGGACAACGACGCCCTTGCCCGCATCGCCCCGGCGGCGCTGTGGATTGCGCTGCTGCTCGCCGCGCTTTTGGCGAGCGAACAGCTTTTCGCCGAAGACTACGCCGACGGCACCCTGAGCCAGGACCGCATCCACCTGCCCGAATTGTGGCAACTGCTCGCCGCCAAACTCACCGCCGCCTGGCTGCGCTTCACCCTGCCGCTGCTCGCGGTATTGCCGCTGCTCGCGATGATGCTGCACATTCCGGCGACGAAAATGCCCGCGCTGGCGGCGCTCTTGGCACTCGGCAGCCTGCCGCTGTTGCTGGTTGGCACACTCGGCGCGGTGCTGACGCTGGCACACAGCCACGGCACGTTTTTGCGCTTTCTCATCGTTGTGCCGCTGTACATTCCGGTGCTGATTATCGGCGTCACCGCCAGCCACGACAGCCTGCTTGGCCTCGCCATCAACGGCCACTACGCGCTGCTCGGCGCGTTTAACCTGTTCGCGCTTATCACCATTATCCCGTTCGGTACGCTGGCAATCCGCGCGCAGGGGTTGCCTTAACTTTCAAGGAAACACCCATGACCGACCCCATCTTCTCATGGCTGCAAAGCCGCCTTTCGCCCGCAGCCCTCGCGCAAGTGCGCGCCAGCGGCAAAGCGGCGCTGCCTTACCGCTTGCATCCGGCGCACGATTTGGCGGCGACCGCCTCGCGCGTTGGCGGCATCGGCTACTGGCCAGAAGAGCGCGATTACCCGCGCAATGCCGCCGGGCAACCGCTGGCGCTGCTGGCGCAGTTCAACCTCGGCGAACTGCCACCCGGCGCGGCGCAGGCGCTCGGTTTGCCGGAAAGCGGCCTGCTCGCCTTTTATATCGACCCGCAAAGCGACCTCTATGGCGCGCATTTTGACAACCCGCGCGACGCCAGCGGCTACCGCTGTGTGTACTTCGCCGACACCGCCGCGCCGTCGCTCACCCGCGACGCGCAACGCGCGCTGTTTAGCGCTGCTGCCTTCCCCTATCTTGATGCAGGCGGTGATGATGATGGTGATGACGACGATAACGGTGATGACGATGACGGCGCCGTATCGGCACTCTGGCAGTATGTGTATGACATTCTCGACAGCAAAGCCGCCGCACCTGAAGCAACACCGCCCGCCGCGGCGGAACAACAGGACGACCCGCTGCGCCCGCCCGCGTGGGAGGGCTTCCGTATGTGGTTGCAACAAGCCAACCTGTTCATTCACGCGCTGGATGATGCCGCCCTGAATCGCCGCTGGACGGCAGAACTCACCGCTTTTGCCGCCGGACTGCCCGCGCATCTGGCGCACCTCGCCCCCCTCAGTTTTAGCCACGCCCTCAAAACCCTGCACGCTGCTTTCCCGCAGACCGCCGCATACCTTGCCGCGAGTACCGACCCGCGCGCCGCACAATGGGCAGAAGGCATTTACGACGCCCAATCCCGCTTCTTCGCAACTTGCTGGGCGGCAGACCCGGCTGCGGAAATCCGTGCCTGGATGACGCGTCATGCCGCCGTGGCCGCGCATATCGGCGACGATACCCTTACCCGCCTGTGGACGGCGGCGGCAAACGCATGGCATGGCAAAGAAGCGGCACTTGCCCGCCAACTGCAAGCATTGCACATCGGCAGTATTGACGCCCTGCACGAGGCGCTCACCGCAGAGGGCGCGCCCTTTGCCGCCTGCCAGCGCCGCATTGAGGCGTTAGCGCAAGAACTGCCCGGCGATGAATATTTATGGCAGCCGCAGATGGATGGCGTGCCGCCGTTATTTTGGCAGGACTTTGTTGCCGAAAACCGCTGCGCCACCGCGCGCAGCCGCGAGAAGCTGCGCCGCCTGAGAGAAGCTATGGAAGCGTGCGAACAGCGCTGGCAGGCGGAGAAAAATGACGCGCCCGCGACAGCCGCCGCCCGTGAAGCTGGCGGGGCGGACGCTGGCGGGCAGCTTGCCGACTGGTACGAAAATATGCGCGATCCCCTGATGAATACCATCGCCCGCGCCAATGCCGACAGCGACCCGGCGGAACAGGCAGCGATGCGGGCGGTTATCGGCCAGTTTCTTGCTGCTTTCGATGCTGACGTTGCCGCCGAAAACCACGGCGAGTTGACACAACAATGGCAGGCAGAACGCCCGCGCGTCGCCGCGTTGCAGGTCGCCAGCCCGTACCAGTTAAGCGTCGCCGTGCCGTTGCAAATGCCGCGCAGCCTCACGCTTTGGCAGCAGCGTCACCACGCGATGCCGCCCGCCTGGCAGGTGATTGACGCCGCCCTGCCGCGCGAAGAGGACTGGTTTCACCCGGTGGACGGCGAATACGCCGTTGCCTGGCAGCCGCTCACCACCCGCTACCTGTTGCGCGACAACGGCGAATTTACCCGCCACTACGGCTCGGAGCAGCCACAATGGCTGGGCGAAAACGGGCTGGATGCGTGGGAGCTGGAGCAGCTGCTTGACGAACACCAGTCAAACAACACCCTCGGCGGCGACCCGTACTTCACCCAATACGACCCGCGCGATGCGGGCGACGACGATGTGCTGCTGTTCCAGCTTGATAGCGCCGGACATGACAGCGGCGTGGAAGTCTTGTGGGGCGACAGCGGCATCGGTATGTTTTTCCTCCGCCCCGCCGACCTGCGCGCCCGCCGCTTTGAACGCGCGTGGTTTTACTGGGATTGTTGCTGAACCGCAGATAGCAAGAACCCCGCTGTTGCGGGGTTTCTTGTCGGGAAGTTATGGCGGGGTGTCTGCCCGGGCGGCCATTTTCAGAAAACGTAGGGGCGGTTAGCGACAGCGTAACCGCCCCGCAAATGCCGCTGTTTACAACAACGGACTCACCAGGCGCACGCAGCGTTCGATGAAGCGCTGCACGCGGCGGCGCTGTTGCCATTTTTTCAGCGATACCGCTTCGCTGTCCTTGAGGTAGCCATCCAGCAGCGCGCCGATGGCGGCGACGGTCTCCGGCGTATAGACCGCGAGGCTCAGCTCCAGGTTGAGGTAGAAGCTGCGCATATCCATGTTCACCGTGCCGAAGAGGGCAAAGCGCCCGTCTATCACCACCGCCTTGGTGTGCAGCAGGCCGCCGTCGTACATTTTCAGGCGCACGCCCGCGTCCAGAAGCGGCTGGTAGTAGGCGCGGCTGGCGTAGCGCACCAGGCGCGAATCGACGCGGCGCGGCAGGATGAGCACGACTTCCACGCCCCGGCGCGCGGTGATAATCAGCGTGTTCAGCAGCGCTTCGTCCGGCACGAAGTAGGGCGTGCTGATGACGACGCGCTCCTGGGCGACGTTGAGCGCGTTGCAGAGGACGTCGTAAACGAGTGCGGTGTCGCCGCCCGGCTGCGACGGCACCACTTGCAACTGGCTGCCACCGCTTGCGGGCGCGCGCGGCGGCATTTCATCGACGTAGCCGTT
>NZ_CALJAH010000314.1 GCF_938028185.1 uncultured Cardiobacterium sp.
TGCAGCATAAGGCTTACAGCGTTTTTTAGCTCCTTTTTTGTCCTATACGCCGAAACTGCAAATATTCACCCTCGCCCTCACGCTCGCCCTTGTGGCACAAGGCGAACCGCTGACCCCGCCCTACATCGGTGCCGCCGTCAATGCCGACGAAACCCTGCTGGTGATCACCCGTGACCGTACCGCCACCATCTGGCATCTTGCAAACGGCGAAAAACAACACGAAATGACGCCGCCACCCGCCTGGGGCATACCCCGGTTGGGCGAAAGCATCCAGGATGCCCTCTTTGACCCGCAAAACCGCTGGCTGCTCATCTGGTCGGACACCCTCTATTTCCATGACATCAACAGCGGTACCTTGCAGCGCAAAATCGAAACGGGCGCCGCCCCGTCCGGCATGGGCAAACTCTGCCTGTCGCCCGACCGCGCGTGGCTGGCAGGCACACACCGCAAATTCCTGCGCCGCATTGCTGACGGCGAACGCGCCCCGTTTTTTGGCAACGACTACCACCGCGACATCGTCACCGATTGCGCCTTCACTCCGGACAACCACCTGCTTGCCCTCTCCTTTGCCGGTGTGCACGGGCGGCCGGACAGCCTGCGCCTCCACCAGACAGACGGCACCATTGCCGCCGAAATCCATCCCGCAGGCGCCACCGGCGCCCTCGCCCTGCATCCCGACGGCCAGCACTTCGCCCTCTCCGCCTGGCGCGCCATCAGCCAGGAAAACGTGATACACCTCGGCACCATTCGCCCGCTGCACATCAGCCAAACCCTGCCTGCGGGACATCCCGGAGAAAACACCGCACTGGTCAGCCTGGCCTGGTCTGCCGACGGCACAACCCTCTATGCGGGCGGCACGCACCAGGACGCGGACGGCAACTACCCGCTCATCCTGCTGCAAGCGTAAAACCCCGCCGCGCCCCGCTACCTGAAGGCAGGCACCGCCTGGATACAAAAAATCATCCCCCTGAAAAACGGCAGAATCATCGTGGCGACCGCCAACGAATGGCTGCTGCTGGACGAAAACGGCACCATCGAACAACGCCATCACATCGCCCCCCCGGAACGCCCCGTGGATACCTCGCGCACCCGCTGTTTCTGACAACACCCCCCACCCGCCATGATTCCCCGCTTCATCCCCGACCGCGACCACCCCGCCACCCGTATCTGGTACAACGAGCACCGCCACCATACCGGCGCAGCGCTACTGCTCATCGCGGCGACGCTGACCCTCGCCTGGTTCATCCTGCACCAGCCCGCCGTCAGTGTGAACGGCAGCACCTTCCACCCCTACAAATCCTACTTCTGGTACGCCTGCCTGCCGCTCGCCCTGCTCCTCTGCCATTACCCGCTTTGTCTGCACTTCCGTCATCCGCCCGCGCTCATCTGCGATATGAACGGCCTCAGTGTGTATAGCCATCCACCGAAAGTTTCAGACAAGGCGCGTCGCCGAAGACAGTACGC
>NZ_CALJAH010000315.1 GCF_938028185.1 uncultured Cardiobacterium sp.
GGTTTGGAATTTTGTCGGGTTGCCGTGCAAGTTATGGTTTGGAAGGAAGTCTATTGTCATGCGAAGTTTGTTTATCCCTGCCCTCACCCCAACCCCTCTCTCTTGCTGCGCAAGCAATACTTGTCGCTGCGCGAGCTGTTCCAGTCCCAGAGGGAGAGGGGCTTATCCACGGAAATGCAAACACGCCCTAAGAAAAACGCCGCATCATGCGGCGTTTGTTCGTTGCAGGCGGCGTTATGCGCGCCGTCCGCTTTGCATCAGCAGCATGCCGCAGACGGTGAGTGTGCCACCGGCGACCAGCGACAGGGTGAGCGGTTCATGCAGCCACAGCGCGGCGATGAGTACGGCGAAGACGGGGATGAGCGTCATGTACGCGGCGGTGCTGCCTGCGCCGAGGGCGGCGATGCCTTCGAAATACCAGAGGTAGGCGAGCAGGGTCGCGCCGAAGGACAACGCCAGCAGTATGAGCCAGATGGATGGCGCTATGTGTGCGAGGCCCGCCCAGGCGGCCGTGCCTTCTGCGGCAAGGCTGACTGCAAGCAGCATCACGCCGCCGATGAGGGCGGTGGCTGTGGTTGCGGTGAGCGCGTCTATGCCGGTCAGCACGCGCCGCCCGATGAGTGAGTAGCTGACCCAGCAGAAGATGCAGCCGAAAATCAGGTATTCGCCCGTGCCGAGCGCGCCGAGGAGCAGCAAGGGGTTGCCGCGCGCGGCGACGATGAGCGAGCCGCCCACCGCCAGTATCATGCCGCCGAGGATGCGGCGGTTGAGCCGTTCGCCAAACAGCCACGCCGCGCCGAGCATGATGAGCGCCGGGTTGATGGAGAAGATGACGGCGGCGCGTCCGGCGCCGATATGGCGCAGGCCGAGCATGAAGAAGATGGCGTAACCGCTGACGCCGCAGGCGGCGGCGAGCGCAAGTCCCGCCCATTGGCGGCGGTTGAGGGCGGTGAGCGCGCGCAGCCGGTCGCGATGGTACAGCCACAGCAGCAGGAAAACGGTGGATATCAGGAAGCGCAGGGTGGCGGCGGTGAGTGGCGGCATCGCCTGGGCGACGATGCGTCCCCACGTCCATGCCGCGCCCCAGATAAGCGCCATGCCGAGCAGTTGTGCGTGGATGCGCCAGTGTGGTGCGTGGTTCATCAGTAATGTCTCCGTATTTGCGGCTCTGCCAGGAGGTGTTCGAGGCGTCGCAGGTTGTCGTGGTCGATGCGGTAGGCGGCGGGCAGGTGCAGGCGGCCTTGGGCGTTGATGGCCGCGTTTTGCAGGGTGATGCTGATGCGGGCGCCGTGGCTGTCTTCCAGCGGTGCGAGGGTATCGCGCAGCTCTTGCCAGATGTCATCCGGCAGGGCGGTGGCGTCCACGGTGAAGTCGAGTTTTTGCAGCAGTTCGTAGCGGGCCTCGTAGTAGTCGTGGATGGTCTCGGCGTTGATGCGCCATTCTTCTTTGTAGTAGTTGTAGTCGGCTTTGCCGTGGATGATGAGGATGTTGTCCGCTTTGCACAGGTCTTTGTATTGTTCTGCCGCCTTGCCGAAGACGCCGATTTCCTGCCGCCCGCTGCGGTCGTCCAGGGTGAGGAATATCATCGGGTTGCCGTTTTTTTTGCTGACCATGCTGCGCGCTTCTATCACCACACCCGCGAGGGTGACGTCGATGCTGTCGCCGCGCCGTGTTGGCCGTTGCCAGTTTTCCATGTTTTCTTGCAGTTGGGCGAGGTTGCGTCCCCGGCTGATTTGCAGCAGGGTGTCGCGCGCCTCATCTATCGGGTGCGCGCTGAGGAAGAGTCCCAGCGTTTGTTTTTCTTCGGCCAGTGTCTGCCGCAAGTCCCACGCCTCATTGGGGTTCATGATGAGGCTGGGCGGCTGGTCGCCGCTGCTGTCGCCGAATAATCCGAACATATCGCCCTGCCCTTGATGGCGGTTGCGGTGGTGCTGTTCGGCGAGTTTGATGGCTTGTTCGACGGCGGCGAAGAGCGCGCCCCGGTTTGGTTCGATGTTGTCAAACGAGCCAGCGCGGATGAGGGTTTCCAGCGTTTTGCGGTTGAGTTTTTTGAGGTCGAGGCGGCGGCACAGGTCTTCGAGCGAGGTGTAGTCGCCGTTTTTGGCGCGTTCTTCGAGGAGGATGTTAATCGCCGCTTCGCCGACGCCTTTGACGGCGCCCAGGCCGTAGATGATTTCGCCGCGCTCGCTGACGGTGAAGGTGTATTGGGAGCGGTTGATGCAGGGCGGGATGACGGTCAGCCCCATGTCGCGCGCTTCGTTGATGAAGCGGACGATTTTGTCGATTTTTTCGATTTCCGAGGTGAGTACCGCCGCCATCAGCTCCGCCGGGTAGTGCGCTTTCAGCCACGCGGTTTGGTAGGAAAGCAGCGCGTAGGCGGCGGAATGCGATTTGTTGAAGCCGTATTCGGCGAATTTCGCCATGAGATCAAAGATATCGGTCGCCTGTTTTTCCGGCACGCCGCGCTCCACCGCGCGGCTGACGAAGATGTTTTTGTTGCGCGCCATTTCTTCGGCTTTCTTTTTGCCCATCGCGCGGCGCAGGTTGTCCGCCTCTCCAAGGGTGTAGTTGGCGAGTTTTTGCGCGACCTGCATCACCTGCTCTTGGTAAACCATGACGCCGTAGGTGGTCTTCAGGATGTCTTCGAGGTCGGGGTGCGGGTATTCGACTTCGGCGAGGCCGTGTTTGCGGTTGATGAAGTCGTCCACCATGCCGGAGCCGAGCGGGCCGGGGCGGAACAGGGCGACGAGGGCGATGATGTCTTCAAAGGTGTCCGGGCGCAGTTTGCGGATGAGTTCTTTCATGCCGCTGGATTCGAGCTGGAAGACGGCGGTGGTGCGCGTCGATTGCAGCAGCGCGTAGGTGTCGGGGTCATCGAGCGGCAGGGTGGCGATGTCCAGCGGCGGCTCGCCTTCGCGCGCGCGGCGGCTGTTGATGTGGCCGAGCGCCCAGTCGATGACGGTGAGGGTGCGCAGGCCAAGGAAGTCGAATTTGACCAGTCCCATCGCCTCGATGTCGTCCTTGTCGAATTGGGTGGCGATGTTCGCCCCGGCGCTTTCGCTGTAGAGCGCGGAAAAGTCGGTCAGTTTGGTCGGCGCGATGACCACGCCGCCGGCGTGTTTGCCGACGTTGCGCGCAAGTCCTTCCAGTTGTAGCGCGGTGTCGATGATTTCGCGCATTTCTTCGTCTTTTTCGTAGAGCTCCTGCATCGCCTCCGAGCGCAGCTCCGCCTTTTCCTGGCTTTTGGCGCTGCGGCCAAGCGCGTCCGGCAGGGTGACGCCGAGGACGGGCGGCACGGTGGCGACCAGTTTATCGACCACCGGATACGGCACACCGAGGACGCGGCCAACGTCGCGCAGTACCGCCTTCGCTGCCATCGTGCCGTGGGTGGCGATTTGCGAGACGCGCTGCGCGCCGTATTTGTGCGAGACGTATTCGATGACTTCGTCGCGCCGCTCCATGCAGAAATCGACGTCGAAGTCGGGCATGGAAACGCGTTCTGGGTTCAAAAAGCGCTCAAAGAAGAGGTCGTAGGCGAGCGGGTCGAGGTCGGTAATTTTCAGCGCGTAGGCGACCAGCGAACCCGCGCCGGAACCGCGTCCGGGGCCAACCGGGATGTCGTGGTCTTTCGCCCACTGGATGAAGTCGGCAACGATGAGGAAGTAGCCGGGGAAGCCCATCTGGTTGATGACGCCGAGCTCAATGTCAAGGCGCGCGTCATACGGCGCGCGCTTGGCGGCGCGCTCCGCTTCGTCCGGGAACAATTGCGCCAGGCGCAGTTCCAGCCCGCTTTTCGCGCTGTCAATAAGGAACGTTTCAATATTGACGCCGTCCGGTAGCGGAAAATCAGGCAGATAATTCTTGCCCAGCGTCAGCTCCAGATTGCAGCGCTGCGCCACGGCGTGGGTGTTGGCAAGCAATTGCGGCGCATCATGAAAGCGCTCCGCCATCACCTCATCGCTGGTGAGATGGTACTTCTGCGTGAAATAGCGCGGTCGTTTGTCATCGGCGAGCTGCCAGCCATTGCTGATACAAACGCGCACCTCATGCACATCGTAATCGTCCGCCGTGGGGAAACAGGCGAGGTTGGTGGCGACCGCTGCGATGCCCAATTTGCGCCCGGCGTCGCGGCACCAGGCGAAATACTCCGCCTCGCCCGGCTGGCCAAGCCGCGCCAGTTGCAAATAATAGCGACCGGGAAAAATCCCCTGCCAAAACGCGGCGCGTTGCTCCGCACCCTGCGCATCGCGGCGGCGGAGAAAGCGCGCCAAATCGCCGTCAATGCCGCCGGAAAGGGCGAGCAGCCCCTCGCATTGCGCCGGGGTAAAGCGCTCAATATGCACCGCCACGCCCTGATGGTCTTGGTCGTACTGATAGGCGAAGCTGACCAGCTCGCAAAGATGGATGAAACCGGTGAGATTTTGCGCGAGCAGAATCAACTGATTATCCGTGCCGTCGCTGTCGCGCACGGTGAGGTCGCAGCCAATAACCGGCTTGATGCCCGCCGCCCGCGCTTTCTTGTAGAACTTGAGCGCGCCGTAGAGATTGTTGCGGTCGGTGAGGGCGACCGCCTCCGCGCCCTGGCTTTTGGCAAAATCGACAATCTCGCCGACGCGCAAAATACTGTCGCTCAAAGAAAATTCGCTGTGGATGTGCAGATGGGTCAGGGCATTCATGATTCGCTGTCAGGGTGCAAATGAAGGGCGCGTAGCTTAGCGGGAAAGCGGGCGCGATGCCATTGGCGGATGGCACCTTGCGGATTTGGCGTGGATTCATGTGGATAGATGATAAAAATTGACATCGGAATAAGAATAATCATCACGAGGACGAAATCAGTCCACAAGGAAATCCTCATGAAACCGCAACATTTTCCACACATGACGGTCTTGCCCGGCAAACTGCCACTGGCTTTGCTGGTGGCGCAGGCGTGCTGCCTGCCTGCACTCGCCGCCCCGGCGGACAGCAAAAGCGGCGGCGAGCAAACGCTGGCGCCGGTCGTCGTTTATGCTATGCCGGGCGGCAGGCGCTGGAGCACCGTCCGACCAGTGATTTGCGCAGCCTGTTTGACTACACTCCCGGCGTGAATTTCGTCGGCGGCAGTTACAACCCACTGAACGAGGTGGAAATTCGTGGCATGGGCAGCCAGAGTTCGGACGTGATGGGCAACGGCGCCAACCGGGTGACGATGGACTTGGACGGCATGGAAATGAGCCCCGGCCTGAGCTACGGCTACTACACCCGCACCGGTCGCTAGTACTTTGACCCGGCTGACCTGAAAGAAGTGGAAATCGAAAAAGGGCCGGGCGCGAACGGCCTCTCCGGCAGCGTCCGCCTGCGCAGCAAGGACCCGCAGGATTATCTGCGCGATGGCGCCAACTTCGGCGGCGAAGTACGCGACGGATTCAACGGCGAAAACCGCGATTTTTCTACCGGCGCCAGCGTTGCCGGGCGTTTTGACGATGCCAACAGCGCGTCCATCAGCTACAGCCGCCACTGGTTCCATGAGCGCAAAAACCGCAGCGGCCGCGATATTGACGGCCCCGACCGCACCTACAACGACCCGGTCTCCGGCCACAGCAATTCCGTCAATGGCAAATGGATTTACCAGCCCAATGACGCGCACAAATTCACCCTTGCCCTCCAACACTACGACGTGGAAAGCAACAGCCGCCAACGGCAACGCATCGGCACTGCCAGCCGTGGCGCGGGCAACATCCTCGACTCGCACAACACCCGCACCAACCGCCGCGATGCCGTCTCCGTGCGCCACGACATCAGCGCCGCCACACCGCTGTTCGACCAGATGAACTGGCAACTGGGCGTGCAGCGCGGCAGCAGCAAGGGGCGCAACACCAACCTCATGCCCAGCGGCAATTTCTACGACAACGACGACTACAAAAACACCGACTATAGCCTGAGCACCGGCTTCGCCAAAAGCATTGACGGCGGCGTGCGCCAGGACATCGACTACGGTCTCAAACTGCGCTACGGCAGCAGCAACTTCGGCTCGGAAAACATCACGCCAACCACGCGCACCAAGGGCAGCTACTTCGCCGTGGAAAAAAGCAAACGCTTCCAGGGCGAAATCCGCGCCGCCGACCGCATCAGCTTCGGCACAAGCGGCATCAGCGTTACCCCGTCGGTCAGCCTCACCCACGCCCGCATCAGCCACGACGGCAAACTGCCGGACTACAACAAAACCGCGCCCGGCGGCGGCCTGCGCCTCGAATACCAGCCGAACGACAACCACCTCATCAGCGCCGACTACCACCGCGCCACCCGCATCCCCGGCTTCATCGAACTGGGCAGCACCCGCTTCAACAGCCCCGACTACCAGTTGAAACCGGAAACCGCCGACGGCTTTGAACTTGCCTGGGCGAGCAACGGCGCGCTTGGCCGCCAGCGTACCGCGCTCTACTACAACCACTACAACAACCTCATCAGCGTTGATTGCGGCATGAACACCAACGACCCCTGCCTGTTCTACAACACCGACGGCCACAGCAAAATCTACGGCGCCGAATTTGAAGGACGGCTGAACCTCAACGCCTTTGGCCTCGCCGACGGCCTCGCGCTCGAAGGCGCCGCCGCCTACGGCAAAGGCAGCAACAGCAAAGGGCAGCCGGTGAGCCGCATTGACCCGTTCAACGGCTACCTCGGCCTGCGCTACGACGCGCCACAAGAGCGCTGGGGCGTGGCGAGCCGCGTCAAATTCGCCACCGCGAAAAAAGGCAGCGCGCTGCCGGAGCGCGCCAAACCGCTCGGCGGCTACGGCACGGTCGAACTCACCGGCCACTACAAACCGATGGACAACCTCACCATCAACGGCGGCGTCTATAACCTCTTCAACAAAGACTACGGCCTGTGGAGCCGCGCCCGCAGCCACCCGGACGGCTACGCCCCACCGTTTAGCGAGCCGGGACGCTACGTGGCGGTGAGCTTCCGTTACCAGTTCTAAAAATGCTCCCTCCCCCGCAGGGCGAAGCCCGCAGCGGGGGAGGGTCGGGGTGGGGGTAAGCGATATAGTTGATGACTCGGAATCCAGTTTTTCACGTTTGCTGCCCTCACCCCAGCCCTCTCTCTTGCTTCGCAAGCAATGCTTGTCGCTGCGCGA
>NZ_CALJAH010000316.1 GCF_938028185.1 uncultured Cardiobacterium sp.
CCACCCTAACCCTCCCCCACAGGGGGAGGGAACTCATTGGCTGCAAAAATAGCAATAGTTTCATAATTATCCATATGCGATATGACAGCTGTTATTTGAATCTGCCGCAGAACGGCTCCCTCCCCCGTGGGGGAGGGCTGGGGTGGGGGCAGGGATACAAATTCCAAAAAACGTATGCCTTTGCCTGGTTTGGAAAGAGGTCTAATAAAAAAACGCCGGGCATAAATACCCGGGCAGGCTGTCCACCATCACCAGTTCGTAGGTTGGGTTAGCGAGGTGCGAGCGTAACCCAACAAACTGAATGTCGAACATCTCCCGTTGTTGGGTTACGGCTGCGCCTAACCCAACCTACAAGGCCTTGCAGATGAATTGTAAACACGGGTTAGCCAAACCATTTGCCCATCGCTATCGCAATGCCGCTGGCGATGGAAAAGAACAGCAGCCAGATGATGAACGGGGATGTCAGTAATTCCCGGAAAAAATTTCGCTCTTCCGCATACGGATTCTCTGCCGCATCGGCGAGGTTTTTCAGGGTCAGATAAATCAGCGCCTTTTCTGCTTTCATTTGTCTCAATGTGATTTCGTCGCGGAGTTTTTCGATTTCTGCTTCCGCATGGGGGATGTCCATGATGTGCTTCTTTCGGGAGGCCGTCGCAATCGCTTCCCGGTCATTGTTTTTGTCTTCGCCCCCTCCGGCACGGAGGGGGCTGGGCATCGGGGCGGGTTATGGGTCGGGATTATTTTTTGTAATCCTTTTTCACAAACGGCATGGCGACGATTTCTACCGCCACGTCTTTGTCGCGCACTTTCGCGCTGAGTTTGGTGCCGACGGCGGCGTGTTCGCTTTTGACGTAGCCCATTGCCACCGGCGCGTTCAGCGTCGCGCCAAAGCCGCCGCTGGTGACTTCGCCGACTTTTTCGCCGCCGAGGTACAGTTCGGTGTGGGCGCGTACCGGGGCGCGGCCTTCGATGGCAATGCCAACCCGTTTGCGCGGCGCGCCGTGTTCGATTTGCTGGCCGACGATGTCCGCGCCGGGGTAGCCACCCGCGCGTTCGCCACCGGGGCGGCGTACTTTCTGGATGGCCCAGATGAGGCTGGCTTCTATCGGCGTGGTGGTGGTGTCGATGTCGTTGCCGTAGAGGCAGAGTCCGGCTTCGAGGCGGAGGCTGTCGCGCGCACCGAGGCCGACGGGTTTGACGCGCGGATCTTTGCAAAGCAGGTCGGCAAGGACGGCGGCGCGGTCGTTCGGCACGGAGATTTCGTAGCCGTCTTCGCCGGTGTAACCGCTGCGGCTGACCCAGCACGGGATGCCGAGCAGGGTGTATTCGCCGCCGTGCATGAAGGTGAGGTCGCGCACTGCCGGTTCTATCGCCGCCAGCACTTCCACTGCTTCCGGCCCTTGCAGCGCGAGCAGGGCGCGCGCCTGCCACCAGGAGACGTCGCAGTCCGGCAAGCCCGCTTGCAGTTTGGTGAAATCGGCGTCCTTGCAGGCGGCGTTCACCACGACGTAAAAGTCGTTCGCGCGGCGCGTCAGCATCAGGTCGTCATCTATCCCGCCCTGCGCGTTCATGAGGAGTGCGTAACGCTGCTGGCCGACGGCAAGTCCCTGTAAATCTACCGGCAAGAGGCGTTCGAGGCTGGCGGCCACGTCCGCGCCGCGTACCAGTACTTGCCCCATGTGCGAGACGTCGAACAGTCCGGCGTGTTCGCGCGTCCAGAGGTGTTCTTTGACGATGCCTTCTTCGTATTGCACCGGCATGGCGTAACCGGCAAAGGGGACGATTTTCGCGCCACGGGCGAGGTGCCAGCCATAGAGTGCGGTGTGTTTTTCTGTGCTCATTATGTTGCTCCAATGTGAAATATTCGCAAATTTTAACATATTTCCCCACCGCTGCGAGGCGGAATGTGCTTTGTATTTGACGGGGCAACTTGTTAAAATCCGCGCGTTTTTTCCCTACTTACAGGTAACCATGTCCAAAGAAGAAAATATTGAAATGATCGGCACCGTGGTGGAGACCCTGCCCAACACCACGTTCCGCGTCGAGCTGGAAAACGGTCACATGATTAACGCCCACATCTCCGGGCGGATGCGCAAGCACTATATCCGCATCCTCACCGGCGACAAGGTGAAGGTCGAGATGACGCCGTATGACCTCAGCAAAGGCCGCATCATTTTCCGCGAAAAATAAGCCACCGCCTGTTTTCAGCCCGACCCGCGTCGGGTTTTTTCATGCCCGCTCATGGCCATCTACTTCCTCGCCGACATTCACCTCGCCGAACACCGGCCGGCGATTACCGCCGCCTTTCTCGATACGCTCGCCGCCATCGCGGGCGATGCCGAAGCGGTTTACATCCTCGGTGATCTCTATGATTACTGGCTCGGCGACGACCTTGCCAGTCCCTTCCACCAGCGCATTGCCGCCGCCCTCGCCGCCCTGCCTTGCCCGGTGTACTACCAGCACGGCAACCGCGATTTTCTCCTCGGCGCGGCTTATGCCCGCACGGCACACCTGCACCTGTTGCCCGAACGCTACCGCCTGCAACTGGGCGACACCCCCGTGCTGCTTGAACACGGCGACCTGCTCTGCACCGACGACCGTGGTTATCAACGCCTGCGTCGCGTGCTGCGCTGCCGTCCGCTGCAATGGCTCTATTACCGCCTGCCGCGTGCGCTGCGTCGCCGCCTTGCCGAAAAATTGCGCCAACAAAGCCAGGCGCGCACCCGCCGCAAAGCATCCGCCATCACCGATACCCATCCTGCCGCCATCCGCACTGCGCTGAAGAACGCCGCCGCGACGGTACTCATTCACGGCCACACCCACCGCCCCGCCGTGCATCGGCTCGATAACGGCAACACGGTGTACGTCCTCGGCGACTGGCGCCCATATGGTGAAATCCTGCGCTATGCCGATGGCACGTTTACGCTGGCAGACTGTCGTGCAAATTGCGGGCGCATTGCCGTTTTTTAGGATTTACCCCGGGAGAAACCGCTATACTGCGCCGCGACCCTTCAACTAAACGAGGTACTTATGCAAATGCACAAACTGATGATCGCTGTCCTGGCCGCCGCCAGCCTGCTCTCCGCCTGCTCCGACGAAACCAAGGACAAGAGCAAGGAAGCCGCCGCTTCCGCAGCCAAAGACGTGAAAGAAGCCGCTGCCAGCACCGCTGAAGCCGGCAAAGAAGCTGCCGACAAGGCCAAAGAAGTCGCTGGCGAAGCGATGGACAAGGCGAAAGAAACCGCAGGTGCAGCCATGGATAGTGCCAAAGAACACGTCCATGAAGCCGCAACCAGCGTCGCCAATGCAACCGCCCCGGCTGCTGAAGGCGAAAAAGGCTCAGATGCGCCGACAGAAAACAAATAATCTGTCGCCTTGTGCCAAAAGCCCGCAACTGCGGGCTTTTTTCTTGCGCAACTGCCCGCGGGTAAACATTGGCAATCCGTAACACTTTGGTTACAATGCAAGCCGTTGCAATGCGTTACGCATTGCCTGTTTCGCCCGCTACCATCATCAGGACAGACATGACATATCCCGCTCACATGGAGACGAATTGCGCCAGAAGCTGCCCGCCGCACCGCAACGGACAGCGATTGACCTTGACCAGGAGGCGCCCGCGATGAGTACCCGCATCTTCCTCGGCTCCGAAATCAGCCAGCCCGCGCCAGGCAAGGCGCGCTTTCATATCATCCCCGTACCTTACGAAAAAACCGTCAGCTACGGCGGCGGCACGGGCGAGGGTCCGGCGGCCATCATCGAAGCCTCCGACCAGCTCGAAACCTATGACCAGTTGGGCGGCGAGCCTTGCCGTGCTGGCATCTATACCCACTCGGCCATTGACTGCCGCGGCGAAGCGGGCGACGTCCTGCTGCGCATCCGCGAACGGGTGCGCGACGTTGCCACCCAGGGCAGTCTGCCGTTCGTACTGGGCGGCGAACACACCGTCAGCTATGGCGCGGTGATGGGCGTCGCCGACGCTTGCCCCGGCGAACGCATCGGCGTAGTGCAATTTGATGCACACGCAGATTTGCGCGAAAACTACGAAGGCAGCATCTGGAGCCATGCCTGCGTGATGAAGCGGCTGGTCGATGAAGGCGTGGCGCTGTTTCAGGTCGGCGTGCGCGCGATGAGCCTCGATGAACAGGCAGTACGCGACGAATTTCCGGCACAAATCACCGCCTATGACGCGCGCGACATCTGCCGCCCGCCGCTACATGACCTCAGCCTGCCGCCGCATTTCCCGGAAAAAATCTACATCACCGTGGATATTGACGGGCTGGACGCGGCGTTGATGCCCGCCACCGGCACCCCGGTACCGGGCGGCCTCGGCTGGTGGCAACTGTTGGACCTGATCGCCGCCGTCGCCCGCCAGCGACAGGTGGTCGGCATGGATTTGGTCGAATTTGCCCCGATCCGCGGCCTGCACGTTTACGATTTCACCGCCGCCGACCTTGCCTACAAAATGATGGGTATTGTTGAGCGAGCAAACCCGCAACAAAAATGACGAATAAAGTGAGGAAATAAAACATGATACATTTGCTGATTTTAATTGCGTTGGGACTGGCGACGTATTTGTTTCATAATTACCAGACTTTTGATGACAGATATATGCGACCTTGGGTCGTTGAAAATGTGAATTTCAATCGTGAAGCCAATCCGCAAGCACTTTGTGATTTACTGGATCCGGAAGCGACGGTGATTATTAACGACAGATATACCCAGTATAGCTATAAATTTACAGGTGGGAAAACCCAGGCGTGTGAATATTTCATCGAGTCTGCCAGCCATTTCCAGAAACCGCAGCGAGAGAAAAATGGTTATATCCCGGACAGGTTGACCAGCTTTATCGTCTATCATGATGATCTGTTCAAAGACTATGCCGATGTCTCTTTTGAAACCAAGCTTACTGGTCCTCTTTGGGGATTGGCTACGAAAAAGGATGGAGAGCAGCTCATCGGTAATACCAGTACCAAAATTACGGTAAAAGCGCCCATTTTTAAGGATCCCAAAATTACGCGCTATGAATTTACCCGAAAACTGGAACAGCCAAATATTCAGAAGCTGTTATAACGCGTTTATCTGCGCTGCCCGTATCCGTTCGCCCAATTCTGCGCCCTGATACTGCCGCGCCAATTCATCTGTGGATAACGCCCGCACCTGTTCGCGGGCGTTTTCTATTTCTGCCAACAGCGCTGCCTCAACCTGCATCAGCCGCGCCAGCGTCAGTACATCGCCTTCAGCGCGCAGGCTGCCGCTCGCCTTCAACATCTGCCAGCGCGCTGCGCCATCGCATTCACGCCAGCGGCGCACGGCATCGCCGTAATCTGCCACCAGTTGCAGCCAGTAGCGGTAGCGCTTGGGCAGCGGTAACGCTGCTTGCAATGCCGCCCGCGCCGCAGCACAGTCCTCGCCCTGCAGCCACACGGCAAGGCGGTGTTCGGCGCTTTCATCCATCGCCAACACCGCCTGCAAGCGGGTATTCATTGTTGCCAATTGTGCATCGCTGACGTTAAAGCCCAACACATCGAGCGCATCCACTGCCTGCAAACCGCTGAAAAATGCCTGCGGTGCGGATGATGCCAACGCTTTTTCGCATTCCGTCCAGACGCGCTCCGCGCTCAAATGCTGCAATTCGCCGTCGGCGACCATCTCGCGGCACAATTCAAGCGTTGCTGCTGCTACGGTAAAGCCCAGCGGGGCGAAGCGCGCCAGGAAACGCATCAGGCGCAGCACCCGCAGCGGGTCTTCGGCAAAGGCAGGCGAGATGTGGCGCAATACGCGTGCCTGCACATCCGCCACGCCACCATAGGGGTCAATCAGTCGCCCGTCCGCCGCCTGCGCCATCGCGTTAATCGTCAAATCACGGCGCAACAAATCCGCTTCCAGCGATACATCCGGCGCGAAATCAAAGATAAAGGCCTGATGGCCGCGCCCGGTCTTGCGCTCCTGCCGCGCCAGCGCGTATTCCTCGCCCGTTTCGGGGTGCAGAAACACCGGGAAATCCTTGCCGACCTGTCGGAACCCTTGCGCCAACATTTCTTCCGCCGTCGCGCCAACCACGACCCAATCGCGATCATGCACCGGCAGTCCCAATAATTGATCGCGCACCGCGCCGCCCACCAAAAAGATTTCCATCCGCTATTTCTCCGTCATCAGTGCATATAATTCGCCATTTCGTGTTTGAAGCCTTTGAGCAAGGCGAGAAAACGTTCCAGCGTCAGCGGTTCTTGCATGAGCTGTTCATACATATCTTCGCCGGTCAGAATTTCACGAATGGCGGCATCGGCAAATTCCAGGGCGCGGTAATGTTCGTAACAACGCATCAATTCCAGCCCGTATTCTTCGTCATCGCCTGCTTCCGGCGGTTTCAGGTTTAATAACAGCGATGCCTTGGCGTGCTGGATTTTATGGAAGGTGTCATACATTCGCGTCAATACTTCGTCATCCTTGCCGTTATATTTTTCGATGAAATCGGCTTTTTCCATCAGGGATATGGTCATTATTTCCGCCTCTTTTCGGATGGTTCATATATGGCGATACTCACAAAGTTCTGTACAAGGCGCAACGCCGTACAGGGCTTTATGAGGATTGCTATAAAAAATACCCCGCAGGGCGGGGCAATATACTTTAGGAAGTAATCATGTCATCAAAAACGTCATTCCGTTTTCATCAACTGGAACGCTTCAGGATTCGCGGTCGGAATGGCATCGCCATTAGGCATTCGCATTTCCAGATGATCACTGTGGACGCGGAATATCTTGCGTTGCCCTTCGCTGTCGATGGCGATATGGCTGTTGTCCGGCAGCCATTCAAAGCGCCCTTCGCCGGTGCGGTCCTTGTCGTCGATGCCGAGCATCCGCGTGCGCGTGGTGTAGGTCATGTTCGGGTTGAGGACGATCATCGTCGCCACGCCCTCGCAGGCGGAGCACGGCAGGATGCCCTGATAAGTCCCCTGCCAGGAAACGTTTTTCCGTGCATTTTCAACGACCGCTTCCTGCACCGGACGGCGGGCGGGGCGGTCTTCATCCTTGTCGCGCGTGCTGGAGCAGCCGAACAGCGCACCAAGCAGCGCGGTCATCAAAAGAAGGTGTTTCATGTATCTCGTCTCGTGTTTGGTAGCGGGCTATGG
Organism: uncultured Cardiobacterium sp.; assembly: GCF_938028185.1. GTDB lineage: Bacteria > Pseudomonadota > Gammaproteobacteria > Cardiobacteriales > Cardiobacteriaceae > Cardiobacterium. The sequence goes on from NZ_CALJAH010000316.1 coordinate 7,130, forward strand.
TATGGATTTTCGCCCCGCGCGCAAGTATCAATATGACTACAGCCTGTTGTAATCTCGAAACAAATACTTCATGTAACTGCGATAGTTACGGATACCGAGACGCACGCACACCTCGCGGAAAGCGACGAAGGTACTTTCAAACAAATGCTCCTGACCGCCAAGCAATGACCAGTACGGACTGCGTCGCAGCTTGCGCCGCAAATACGGTTTCATGCCAATCAGATAAAGGTCGCCGCCGCGCTGTTGCAACGCGCGCCGCTCATCAAGCAGCATTTCAATCCCGGCAAGGTCAAGACGGTTCAGCCCCTCGGCGAGAATGACCAGATTGCGCCCCTCATGCGCCACAGCCAGTTCGGCGAGGCGACTGCGGATATGTTCCACCGAGCCGAAGAAAATCGAGCCGTCGAGATGCACCGCGCGCAGCGGCGGCACAAAAGCGGGGTCGGCCGCGCGACATTGGCGGTAGAGCGGCGCAAAATCCGCCGCGCTTAATACCGGATGCGCAATCTTCTGCAAATACAGCACCAAAGACAGAATCACGCCGACATAAATCGCAAAATCCAGACTGAACAGCAGTGTGGACACGAACGTCGCCAGCAGAATCGCCGTCTCGTTGCGCGATGTGCGCAGGGTGAGCCTGAAGCGGGCAAAATCAAGCAAATTCCAGGCGGCGAGCATGATGACCCCGGCCATCGCGGCGAGTGGCAAAAAGCGGGTGATGCCGGGCGCGAGTGCGAGCGCGGCGGCGACCAGCGCGGCGGTAAACACCTGCGCCAGCGGCGAACGCGCGCCGCTGTCAAAATTGACACCGCTGCGGTTGAACGAGCCGGAAATCACATAGCAGCAGCAACAACTGCCGACCACGTTCGCCAGCCCCTGCCCAAAAAATTCCTGATTGCCGTCAATGCGTTGCCCGGAGCGGGCGGCGATGGCGCGGGCGATTGACACCGCATTGATGAGGCCGAGCAGGGCGACCGCAAACGCCGCCGGCAACAACTGGCGCAGCGTCTGCCATTGCAACGGCGGCCATTGCCACGCGGGCGCGCTCAGCGGCAGCGCGCCAAGCATCGCCACCCCGCGTCCGGCACCGTCAATGGCGAGTGAGAGCAGACTGCCCGCCAGCATCCCGACCAGCATATACGGCCAGCGGCGACAAAAACGGCGAGTGAGAACGGCGACCGCGAGCGTCGTCGCCGCAATCGCCAGCGTTGGCCAATGGGCGGACGGCAACAGCGCCGCCAGCGCCATCGCCCGCTCCGGCAGCGACAAACCATGCGGCACAGCCACCCCGAAAAAATCCGGTAACTGACTGAACACAATCAGCACGCCCGCGCCCGCAGTGAAGCCCGTCACCACCGTCGGCGAAATAAAATTGACCAGCCCGCCGAGGCGGAACACCGCAAACGCGAGCTGAATCACGCCCACCAAAAACATCAACACCAGCGACAGCGCCACATACTCCGGCGACGCCAGCGGCGCATACGGCGCAAGCACCGTCGGCAGCACGATGGACAGCGCCACCGTCGGCCCGCTCACCAAATGCCAACTGGAGCCGAACAACGCCGCCACCACCGCAGCAAACATCGCGCTGTAAAGCCCGAACAGCGGCGGCAACCCGGCGATGCGGGCGAAGGCAATCCCCTGCGGCAACACCAGCGCCGCACCGGTCAGCCCCGCGCAAAAATCACCACGCAGCGACGCTGCCGACGGCTTCGGCCAACGCAACCACGGCCAAAGCAACATGAACACGCGCCAGAAAACCAGCTCCAGCGCGGCAAAAATCCCTTGCATCAACCTTTCTCCGCTAAGCAAAACAGAGGCAGCATAGCAAGGTTTGTCGCCGTGGTGCGGAAAAGGGCGGGGGTGCTGACCATGCAAAAATCCCCGCCTGCGCTGAAGCGAAGCGGGGAAGGCGGCTGTGCTGTTGCGACAAGGTTTTTACAGGTCGGCGACGCGAGCGGGGCGTTTTTCCAGTTGCGGCGTCTCGGTTTTTTGCATGAAGTCGCGGGTGAGGAAGGCGGCAACAGCATTCTGGTTGTCGCGGCTGGTGTGTGCGGTGTAAATCTCCGGTAGGCGCATTCGCACATAGTTCAGGCCGTTACCGAGGATGATGTGCCCCCAGTCGGCGGATACGGGCTCAAGTTGCGGCGCGTGCGGCAGGGCGCGGGCAAGCGCGGCGCGGCTGCGGGCGATGTGCGGATGCGGCAGGCTGCCTGCCGGTTGGTGCATGGCGAGGGAGAACGCGCGCACGGCCTGGTTGATGGTGGCGATGCCGTAAGCGGCACGGGCACAGGTGCCGCCGCCGCGCAGCACGCGGTCGTCGAGGTAGTGCATGATGATGAGGGTTTCGGTGAGGATGTTGCCGTCGTCGCAATGCAGCGCCGGGATTTGGCTGTAGGGGTTGACGGCGAGGAGGTCAGCCGGGTTTTCCCAGGGCAGGACGTAGTGCAGTTGCAGGTTGGTGTGTCCGCTGCGCATTGCTGCGATGAGGGCGAGGCGGGAGTAAGGCGAGGTGGTGCTGAGGTAGAGTTTCATGGGGTTCTCCATAAATTTGGTGAGGGGGAGGCAGGGATCGGATTCCGCTACGACTGCGGCATTATAAGACAGCGGTAACATGAAGCTTGTTGTGGTATAAAAACAGCGGGCAAGTGCCCGATTTTCCCCTGAAGCAAACCAAGGAGTTGTTATGCGCACATGTACGTTTTCTCTTTCATTGGCCGCCATATTCACCACAATGGCAGTCCCCTCTTTTGCCGAAACAAATTATCGCGAATTTGATTTGAATAGCTTTAAATTGGGCATGAAAAAAGAAGTCTATATGCCACTTATCAAGGAAACCTGTATTTATAACCGGAACGGTTTCACAGCGTTGCGAACTTATGATGTGGGCGAGACAAAAATCAAAGGTGCCAGGCGTTTTGTTTGTCGAGCCAGTCTGGAAGAAGAAATTGACATTTTTACCAGCGATGGGTTTGGTATTATGCAAATTATTCGTTCAAAGAAAATTCCGCTACCCGAAAATTTGCCAGATAATGAAAAATATAACAACCTTCTTGCTATCCGCGACAAGATCAGTGAGAAATATGGTGCACCTACGATAAGCAAGACGGCTGCACCAGACAGTTATTTTTTTGCAAATGTCGGGAAAAATACTTTTCCGTGGAATGTTAATTCTTCCCATGCCAAGGCTGTATCCTGCTGGGGAGATTGTTCGGATTCTGAAACTGACACTGATGGTGTCATCAATCTTAAAGGATCCGGTGCCATGGCAGTGCTGGTTCCCTATCCACAGAGTATCTATCTTTATCAGATATTAATTGACCGCGCTGCCATTGAAAAAACGGAAGCAGAATTTACACGAAAGGAACAGGAAGCGCAGAATGCACAAGAGAAAAAGGCTGTTGAAGACGCAAAACGGTCAGTGGAAAATATCAAGTTGTAAAATGATAAAAAGATAAACCCGCCTATGGCGGGTTTTTTGTGGTTGCGGCGAGATTTTATCGGCTGTTTTTCGTCTATTGTTCCTCCTTCGCCCGCTGCGAATTCCGCCCCGCAGGATAAGGTGTGTGTTTTAGCGGATGCTTTGCCGCACGGCGGCGATGCTGGCCGGGTGTTGTTCCAGCGCTTCGGGGCGGACGGCGCGCACGTCAGGACGCTTCTGGTATTCGGCGAAGGCGCGGCGTTTGTCGGCATCCAGGTGCGGGTAGAGCGCGGGGTGGCGCAGTTCGGCGTAGTGGTAGGCCATCGCCAGCAGGTGTTGCGCGATGTGGTTGCTCGCCGGGTCGAGTTGCGGCGCGCGTTCGAGGCCGCGGACAACGGCGGCGCGGGCGCGCGCGATGTGCGGGTGTTCCGCCGTGCCTTCCGGCTGGAAGCGCGCCAGCGAGTAGGCTTTGATGATTTGTTCGAGCAGGGCGGTGGCGTAGCCCGCCACGGCGGTTTGTGCCGCGCCACGGAAGGGGTGGTCAAAGAGGTAGTCGGCGATGGTGAGGGTGTTGTAGATGTGGATGCCGTCGTCGGTGATGAGGGTCGGCACTTGCGAGAAGGGGTTTTCTGCGGTGAGTTCGGGCGGGGTTGTCCACGGGTCGGCGTAGGCGAGTTGCAGCTCGTCTTTGTTTTGTGAAAGCGCGGTCAGGATGATGGCGCGCGCGGTGGGGGAGGTGGTGCTGGTGTAGAGTTTCATTGGCTTTCCTCGGTCGGGTTGATGGTCAGGCGGCGGATGGTATCGCTTGCCGGCCAGTATTCTACGCGGATGGTATGGGTGTTTGTATTGGTGAGCTGGCTGTAGTTGGGGTAGTCAATGTAGAGGCGGGCGCGGGTTTCGGGGAGTTCGAGGAGGTAGCGGGTTTTGCGGTGCGTGCTCCAGGCGGTTTCGCGTGCGTGGTAGTTCCGGGTGGTGATGGTTTTGCTGCCGCGAATGAGGTCAAGGCTCGCCGGGGCGATGAGTACGATGACGGCGCCGGCGAGCAGGGCGAGTGCGGCGAGGTCGCTGAGGCGCTCACGGCGGTAATTGCGGGTCAGCCAGCGTTCGAGGGCGACGGGAATGGCGATGAGGCCGGTGATAATGTCGCCGTAGAGGGCGCCGATGCCTTCGGTCGGGGCAAGGATGTGGGTGGCGAGCATGAGGGCGGCGAGAGCGACGAGCCAGGGCGATTGTTGCAGCCATTCAAAGAGGGTGTCTTTCATGGGGTGTCGTTGTGGATGTCGAGGCGTTTGAGGGTGTGGCTGTGTGGCCAGTATTCGATGTGGATGGTCGGAGCCGGGGTTCGGTCGAGGCGGTCGTAGTCTTTTTGGTCGATGCGGAAGGTGGTGCGGATTGCCGGGATTTCGAGGCGGTAACGGCTACGGAAGTCGTAGCTGTGGCGGGAGCGGTGTTTTTTGTGCAGGCGGTAGTCGGCGGTGGTGAGGGTTTGGCTACCGCTGGCGAGGTCGCGGCTGGACGGGATGATGTAGAGGTAGAGGCCGGCGCCGAGCAGCAGCCAGAGAATGAGGTCGGAGAGCCATTCGTCGCGTTTGTGGCGGCTGTGCCAGCGTTCGATGACGGCCGGGATGGCGATGAGTCCGGCGAGGATGTTGCCGTAGAGAGCATTGATGCCGGTGGATGGGGTCAGGATTTCGACAGCGACAAAGGCGATGGCGAGGAGGCAGAGGAGGGGCGATTGTTGCAGCCATTCAAAGAAGGCTTCTCTCATGGGGTCTCCGGGATATCAAGGTGTTTGAGGGTGCGGCTGTGTGGCCAGTATTCGACACGGATGGCGGGCGGGCGCTCGCTGCGACTGCCACGGATGCGGTTGAGCTGGTCATATGTGGTGCGGCGGATGCGTAGTGTCGTGGGTACGGTGGCGAGTGGTTTGGCGAAAAGTTCAAGGTAGTAGTGGTCGGGCATTCGCGCGTTGCGGTCGGTGCTGTGCCAATGCGGGGTGAGGGTTTGGCTGCCGCCGATGAGGTCGCGCAGCGCGGGTAGGGTGAGGAATATCAGCAGGATGAGGGTGAGTAGTGGCGTTTCCCAGGCGAAGTGGTAGGTGAGGGTTTCGTGGCGGTCGCGCCACACCCACCAACAGAGCGGCAGGCCGCTGAGGCCGAGGATAAGGTCAGTGTAGAGCGAGGCGGTGCCTTCTACCGGACGGATGTGCGGGATGAGGATGATGTTGGCGGCTATCCAGGCGAAGGCGAGTTTTTTGTGCTGTGCGGCGGTCATTTAGAGCCTGTTCAATATTCCGGGGTGAGGTGAATGGGGGCGGGTTGGGATGGGATGCAAGGCGCAAGACGCAGGCAATGTGTGCTACCTTGCCAAGTCTTGCAACGAAGCAGCCCGCCCAATCCCGCACGCATAACGCCCGCAGCGGGATTTTGAACAGGCTCTTGGGAAAAGCCCCGCGCGGGGCGGGGCGGTTGTGGCGCTGTGTTTATTTGAGCAGGTGTTCGACGGCGGCGCGTTCTTCGCGCAGTTCGCGTTCGGTCGCGTCCATTTTTTCACGGCTGAAGGCGTCGATGTCGAGACCCTGGACGATTTCGTAGTCGCCGTTTTTGCAGCGGCAGGGGTAGGAGTAGATGATGCCGGGAGCGATGCCGTAGGAGCCGTCGGACGGAACGCCCATGCTGACCCAGTCGTCGCCGTCGGTGCCGAGCGCCCAGCTGCGCATATGGTCAATCGCGGCGGAGGCGGCAGAGGCGGCAGAGGACGCGCCGCGCGCCTTGATGATGGCAGCACCGCGCTGTTGTACGACGGGGATGAAGGTGTCTTTGTACCAGGCGTCTTCAATCAGGCCTTTAGCGGGTTTGCCCTGCACGGTGGCGTGGCTGATGTCCGGGTATTGGGTGGAGGAGTGATTGCCCCAGATGGTCATTTTGGCGACGTCGGTGCTGTGCGTGCCGGTTTTTTCGGCCAGTTGCGACAGCGCGCGGTTGTGGTCGAGGCGGGTCATCGCGGTGAAGTTGCGCGGGTTGAGATCCGGCGCGGCGGCCTGGGCGATGAGGGCATTGGTGTTGGCCGGGTTGCCGACGACCAATACTTTGACGTTGCGCGAGGCGTGGTCGTTCAGCGCTTTGCCCTGCGGGCCGAAGATGGCGCCGTTCGCGGCGAGCAAATCCTTGCGCTCCATGCCGGGGCCGCGCGGACGGGCACCGACCAGGAGCGCGTAATCGCAGTCCTTGAAGGCGACATTGGCGTCGTCAGTGGTGACGAGGCCGCACAGCAGTGGGAAGGCGCAATCGTTGAGTTCCATGGCAACGCCCTTGAGTGCGTCCAGCGCCGGGGTGATTTCCAGCAATTGCAGGATGACGGGCTGGTCCGGGCCGAGCATATCGCCAGCTGCGACGCGGAAAGCGAGCGCATAGCCGATGTTGCCTGCCGCACCGGTGATGGTGACGCGAACGGGGTTTTTCATGAGGAATCTCCTGTATGTTTGGGAAAATTTGAGGAAAATAATTATAGCAGGGTGGATTCTTTTCTGAAAATTAATGTTAGAATATGACGGTCTCTTTAGATAAGGAATTCAACCATGAAATTGAAAACATCTTTGTTGACCCTGGCCGTTTCCCTCTCTTGTGCTACCGTGTGGGCGCAGGACAGCAAACCTGCTGCAGCGGCAGATGAACGTCCGCCGGAGGTTTACACCAGACCTGGCGTTGAACCACTAAAAATTTTCTACAAGTGGCGTTCAGGCGGAAAAACGCACTACGGCAAATATGTGCCGCGCGGTGTCACCAACTACACCAAAATCAATGAGCAGGGGATGCTGGTCAGCGAACGCCCGACCAGCGACAGCATCGCTGTATTGCGTCCGGTACGTCCGACGGATACCTCCGGAAACGCTACTCGGGCGAATGACAACCAGCCACTGCCACCCGGTTCTATTTCACGGGAGCAACGTTGTGCAGAGGCGCAGCAGAACTTGAAAACCATCCAGACCAAAACCAATATCGTTGAAGATGACGGCAAAGGTAACCTGATTGCGCTGTCAAGCGAGCAGATCGCCGAGCGCAAACAGCAAGCAGAAGGGATCGTTGACCGCTATTGTCAATCATCGCCGGAGGTAAACGGCGTTCCAATTAATCGGGCAACAATGCCGCCGGCAATCGCACCTTCCCGCATTCCACCTGCGGTGACACCGGCTCAGCCAATTATGCCTGCTACTGCAGTACCACCACCGCAACCGGTTGCGCCGTCACCTGCAGCCGGTGCTGAAGGCAGCACTATGAACCCGAAAGAACAACCCAAAGGTTAAACACGAACTCATGCGCCTCTCCCGATTCTGGCTCACCACCCAAAAAGAAACCCCTGCTGACGCCGAAATCATCAGCCACCAGCTGATGCTGCGCGCGGGGATGATCCGGCAAAACGCCCTCGGCGTGTACACCTGGCTGCCGCTGGGCTTGCGTGTGCTGCGCAAAGTCGAGCGCATCATCCGCGAAGAAATGAACCGCGCCGGTTCACTGGAGCTGTTGATGCCGGGCGTACAGCCGGGCGAACTCTGGCAAGAATCGGGACGCTGGCAGGATTACGGCCCGGAGTTGCTGCGCTTCCTCGATCGGCACGAGCGCGAATACTGCCTGGGGCCGACGCATGAAGAAGTCATCACCGACCTGATGCGGCGCGATCTTGCCAGCTATAAACAATTACCGCTGAACGTTTACCAAATCCAGACCAAATTCCGCGACGAAATCCGGCCACGTTTCGGCGTGATGCGCGGGCGCGAATTCCTGATGAAAGACGCCTACAGCTTCCACCTTGACGAAGCGAGCTTGCAGGCGACCTATCAGGACATGTACGACGCCTACTGCCGCATCTTCGACCGCCTCGGCCTCGATTACCGCCCGGTCATCGCCGACAACGGCTCCATCGGCGGCACCGGCTCGCACGAATTCCACGTGCTGGCGGCGACCGGCGAAGACGCCATCGTCTTCTCCAGCGGCGGCAGCTACGCGGCCAACCTCGAAAAAGCCGAAGCCTTGCGCCCGAGCGGCGCTCGTCCTGCGCCGAGCGCCGCGATGGAAAAACGGCCGACGCCGGACTGCAAAACCATCGCCGCACTCGTCGAAAAACACGGCGTGCCGATAGAGCGCACCATCAAAACCCTGATGGTTGCCGGCGCCGAAGGTGGCATCGTCGCCCTCATCATCCGTGGCGACCACGAACTCAACGCCATCAAGGCCGAACACCTGCCCGAAGTCGCCGCGCCCTTGCGCATGGCAGACGAAGCCGAAATCCGCGCAGCCATGGGAGCAGGCGCCGGCTCGCTCGGCCCGGTTGGGGCGAACGTGCCGATCATCGTCGATTACGCCGCTGCCCATATCGCCAATTTCGCCGCCGGCGCCAACGAAGACGACTACCACTACTTCAACATCAACTGGGAGCGCGACGTCCCGCTCGGCAAAATCGCCGACCTGCGCAACATCGTCGAAGGCGACCTCGCCCCGGACGGCAGCGGCACACTCGCCATTCGCCGTGGCATCGAAGTCGGTCACATCTTCCAGCTCGGCAAAAAATACAGCGAAGCCATGGGACTGAAAGTCCAGCTCGAAGACGGCGGTTCTGCCACCCCGCTGATGGGCTGCTACGGCATCGGCGTTACCCGCGTTGTCGCCGCCGCCATCGAACAAAACCACGACGAACGCGGCATTATCTGGCCGCAAGCCATCGCGCCGTTTACCGTCGCCATCCTGCCGCTGAACGCCGCCAAATCACCGGAAGTGCTGGCTGCCGCCGAAGCGCTCTACCAAAAACTGCTGGATGCGGGCGTGGACGTCGTGCTGGACGACCGTGGCAAACGCCCCGGCTTCATGTTCGCCGACATCGACCTCATCGGCATCCCGACGCGCGTCGTCATTTCCGACAAAACCCTGGCGAATGGCGAAGTCGAATACAAAGAACGCCGCAGCGACAGCGCCGAAATGGTACCGCTTGACGCTATCTATGAGCGCTTGACCGCATCGCGCTAAAGCGAGTTTGCAATGTTTACATACACATTGAGCGCTCAAGTGTATGTAAATGGATGTAGCGTTTACCGCTGACGCGGTTGGGGCGTGAATTGCAAACAGCCCCTGACCCGTCAAAATGACCCCGCCGTGAGCCGCAAGCCTCACGGCTTTTTTATGGCAAACCACGCAAAGCCCTGTACGGTGTTGCGCCGCCTGACCGGGCACCCATAAAAATGGCAAAGCCATTTTTATGGGCAACCCGCGCCGTACAAAGCGTACTGTCTTCGGCGTCGCGCCTTGTACAGAACATTGCGTGAATTGCCATACATTGAGAAAACCCATGCCCAAACCCCGCGCCACCCTCAAACAAAGCCCCGCCGACTTCCGCGTCGCCGAACAAATCGACTTCCTCTTAACCGGCCACGGCGAACACCTCTGGTGCTACGTCGAAAAAACCGGCCTCAACACCGCCTGGCTCAAACGCGAATGGGCGCGCCTCAGCGGCTGCCCGCCAAAAGACATCGCGCACAGCGGCCTCAAAGACCGCCACGCCGTCACCCGCCAATGGCTATCGCTCCCCGCCAAATACAGCGTGCAACTGCCCGATAGTGGCGACGGCTGGCGTATCCTCGAGCGCCACCTGAACGAACGCAAACTGCGCGTTGGCGCGCACCGTCACAACCAGTTTGCCATCACCTTGCGTGATATTGACGCCGACCCGATCGCCATTGAAAGCGCGCTTACCGGCCTTGCCCGCACCGGTTTCCCCAACTATTTCGGCGAGCAGCGCTTTGGCCATGCGAACCGCGACAAGGCACAACGCTGGGTCGAACGCGGCCAGCTACCGAAAAAACACGACGAACGCGCGCAAGTGCTTTCCACCCTGCGCGCCACCGCCTACAACGCCCAACTGGACGCCCGCCGCGCTGCTGACGCCCTACACACCCCACAGCCCGGCGACCGCGCCATGCTCGCCGGCAGCAACAGCCACTTCACCATTGAGGCGGTGGACGATGCCCTGCTAGCGCGCCTGGCAAGCGGCGACATCGCCCTCGGCGGCTGGTTGCCCGGCAAAGAAAAAAGCGCGCTGCCGCCTGCCGTCAGCGCCTGGCTGGAAAGCACCGACGCCGCGCAACAAGCCGCCGTGCAATATCTGCAAAAATACGCCGACGGCGGCTGGCGCGCGCTCACCGTGCGTCCGCGCGACCTGCAATACGAGTGGCAGGACACACACACCCTGCACCTCGCCTTCACCCTGCCACGCGGTAGCTACGCCACTGCCCTGCTCGCCAGTATCTTTGCATTGCATGACGCCAGCGGCATCAAGGCCGAAGGCGAAAACAGCGCACCGGAATAGCTGTTCTTCAGCATTAGGCGCTGTTTGCAATTCGGCGGATAAGCCCCTCTCCCTCTGGGAGAGAGACCGGGGAGG
>NZ_CALJAH010000317.1 GCF_938028185.1 uncultured Cardiobacterium sp.
CGACAGCGACACCACCGACCTGCCAATACTCCCCGGATATGTTATGCACAACAAAATCACCGCCGACGTGGGTGGCGAGCCGCTCGACCTGCTCGCCCTCAGCCTCACCACCGACACCGCCAGCTACTGCTGGCAGGGCGACATCACCCTCTCGCCCGCATCCTTTGCCCGCCTCAACATCGACGGACGTGCCGCGGGCGACGAGGCCGTCATCACCATGCGCATCAACGGCCAGCGCTGGGACATCATGGCGGAAGACTACCGCGACACCCGCAAATTTATAGGTCACTCATATACCGTCACCGGGCGCAGCATCACCGCCCGCCTCGGCGCGGACTACGCCAAAGGGCGCCACCAAAAATACAGTGAAGCCCGCTACGCGCGGCAAATCGCCGACGAGCAGCTCCAACTGCTGCCCTACCGCATCGCGGCGTGGGAGGCGGTCGATTGGCTCATCCCCGGCGACACCTACACCGTATCAGGGCAGACGCCGATAGAGGTGATTGCCGACCTCGCCCACGCCGCCGGGGCGTATGTGGAGAGCCACCCCTACGAGGCGCAACTGTTTGTCCGCCCCGTGTGGCGACAACCCGCCTGGGCAAAACCGGCGCCGGCGCTCACCATCCCCGCCAACCTCATCCTCTCGGTGAGCGGCCAGCGGCGCATCAGCGAGCGCGCCAACGCGGTGCGGATAACACCGGCGGCCGAGCTGGTGGGCGGCGGCAAAGCCAAGGGCGGCCTCGTCTATCGTGAGGGGACAGACCAGCAGCCGGAAGCCTCAACACTAACCCATGCCGCCTACACCGACAGCGACGTCATGCGCGCCGCGGGCATCCATGCCTTGAGCGAGACCGGCACCCACAAGATGGAGACGGTGCAACTGCCGTGGACAGAAAAATACCAGCTGCCGCTGGCCAGCCTCGGCGCCGTGTGGGCATTTGCAGAGGCGGGACAGACGTGGCAAGGTGTCATCAAGGGCGTGAGCGTCGCGGTCGAGCTGGACAACGGCGCACCGGTCGTCACCCAAACCGTCACCATTGACCGCTACATGGGGGACTAAGCCATGAACATCCGCCAACAACTGATTGACCTCATCAACCCGCACCACCGTGCTGTCGCCAAAATCGTCGGCGGCAAGGGGGCAGACACCTGGGTCGGTGAAACCCCGTCCGGCGGCGTGGTCATCGTCAGCGGGCAGACGCAGATTGGCGAGAGCGTCTATTTTGATGCCATCACCCTGCGCATTGAGGGCAAGGCGCCAGACTTGGACTGGCAAGAAATCAAGGTTTGACGAAAAAACGCTTCAAAAACATATAATAGTGCAAATTCTTAGTGAAGCTCTTGCATTACTAGGCGTATAGTAATATTATACACACATGGACAGCAAACACGCTGACGTGCCGACAGCTACCGGCAACGTAGCTGACTAACCAAGTAAAGGTAAACAACATGAACGCAAAAGAAATTAACGAAAAAATGATGGCTGCTGGCATCCCTGGCTATGCCAAAGAGTGGAATGGCCGCCGCATCTACATCAACCTGGATGCCTGCGACAAGGGCTTTGCTGGCAACCGCAACTATCAGCTCTACTATGACATTGCCATGCAAAAGCTGGTGAGCCAAAGCGGCAAAGGGACAATCAGCAGCAACTACCGCGCCGAAATAGAAAAGGTCGAAGCCCTTTTCAACTAACCCAGCAGGCCGCCGCAAGGCGGTCTCTTACTATCAGGGGAACCCATGAGCCGAAACGCAAACACCGAACACAGCAAAAAGCTGCGCCGTGATGCAGCAAAAAAATTCATCAACGGACTGACGGCAGCGAACCGCTTTGCCGTCAACCATAAAGACCCAGCGGTCATTGCCGCCATCCGCGCCGGGCTGGAACGAATTGAAGGCCGCAACCAGGCGGAAAAAATCCTATATCTCATAGAGGATTATCAAAAAAGGCAAAAATAAAAGCAAAAAGGCGCTTGCATTACTATGCGCCTAGTAATATACTGCACACATGGGAGGCGAGAAAGCCAACCCGCCGACGAACACCGGCACCGTGTTCGACTTACCAAGTAAAGGAACCCAAAATGAAAGTTAAAGTTATCGAAACCGGAAGAATCGACGTCCTCGAACTGCGCAACGCCAGCGGCCAGGACAATTTGTCTGACATCATCGGAGACCACGGTGCATTCGGCGATGACACCAGTTGCCAATTCAGCCGCGAATGGGATGAAGACGAAGGCGACGAAGTCTATCTGACCAGCCAGGCAAATTATGAATGGTGGGTTGATATGATTTCCTTGCTCGAAGAAGAGCAAGACCTTATCGATGAACTCTCGAAAGAACATGGAAGTGAGGTCTATGAAGCCATCTCCGGCATTGACGGCGACCTGAAAGACGCCACCGAGGAACGCATCGCCACCCTCAAAGAGGTGTTTGGCGAATAATCCCCAGGCGTCGCGCCAGCGGGCGTAAAAATCGCAAATGCACTGGGAGATGAATAATGAAAAGCACTGTAATCATCTACAAACGCGGGAAAGGTTACGTGATGGACTGCCACGGGCAACACAACGGCGTCCATCAGGGTAGCAGGGCGGGATTGACGCCGCAGGAGGCGGCAGTTAGCGCTGCGCGTGCCATGATGCGTTACGCTCTCAACAACCCGGAGGGTGGCAGCCTTATGGCACCCGCCGAGGTGCTGGAGCTGGTGCCGGAACATTTGCACGACATTAAACCGTAATTGGTACAGTCGGCGTGCGAACTGATTTTTGTCACCTTTCGAGGCGGTTTTTTACTCCGCTGATTTGTGGGGCGTTGCGTGGGGTGTAATCAACAAAACACGGGTATTTTATTGATATAAATATAGAAGTTATTTATACACAAATCCCCCCGCCTCCACCATTTATCATGACAATACTGTTCCATGCTGTACAAA